>JAGGZE010000155.1 GCA_021162205.1 bacterium | reverse complement strand
TATATATTTCATTTATTACAATATATAAATTTTATTGTAAAAGTCAATGTTTTGCATTCATAAAAGGCAATTTTGTTTAAATATTTCAAAAATACTGGTGAAATTATGCAAAATATCTCCAAAATAACCGCTGAAAGTTTTTTAATTGTAGCAACAGCCATTTGGGGCTCGACATTCTTTATAATTAAAATCCTGGTTAGTTTTGGCAATGTATTTTCACCATTTGCACTACTTTCGATTCGGTTTGCAATCGCATCGATTTTTTCGATGATTATTTTCAAAATTAGAAAAATCCCGACGAAAAGTGAATTTATCGGCGGTTTCATTATCGGACTCGCTGGATTTGCTGGTTATATGTTCCAAACAATAGGATTGCTTCACACAACTCCCGCAAGAAGCGGATTTATTACATCGCTGTTCATATTATTTATTCCATTTGTCTCGAAAATATGGGAAAAAGTAAAAATACCATCGACAATTTATTTCGCTTTGATTCCAGCCATATTGGGACTTTGGCTGATTTCAGGAGTGGGGAAATCGATTTGGAAAACAAATATCGGCGATATGATAACTTTGCTTTCTGCAATTTCATATGCTTTTCAAATCGTTGCAATTCAAGTATATACATCTCGATATAACTGGAAAACTCTTACTATAATAAGTTTTGTGGTGATAGCAATATTTTCGAGTTTTGGATTATTATTTGAAAATTCACCACAATTCATTTTCGATACTCGAAACATTTTGGGCATACTTTATCTTGGAATAATCGCGACAGTCGGAGCATTGGGAATTCAGATGTTCGCTCAAAAATTTACGACATCTGCGCGAGCATCTTTGATATATCTTGCCGAACCTGTTTTCGCTGCGATATTTGCCTATATATTCATCTCACAAAAAATGGCACCGACTGAAATATTTGGTGCTTTTTTGATATTAATCTCGCTTTTCATCGGAATTATTCCAGCAAAATTAAAAAATAAATGAAAAAAATATTTGAAAAATGAATTGTTCACTTAAATTCATTTGAACTAATCAGGAGAAAAATATGGAAAAAGAAAATAAACCTGTATGTCAATTTTGCGGCAGAACCGCCGATGAAGCTGGCGGCTTAATTCGCGGCAATCTCGGTGGACTTATTTGTTCGGACTGTATTTACGCTATTCACAATTTATTACAAGATAAGCAGCGAGAAAAACCGAAATTGCCATTCGATGAAAAAACTTTGCCCAAACCTAAGGAGATAAAAGGATTTCTCGATAAATATGTTATCGGGCAGGAAAATGCCAAAATAGTTGTGTCTGTTTCAGTTTATAATCATTACAAACGAGTTTTGCATTTTCTCAATCAAAAACCCGGCGATGTTGAACTTGAAAAAAGCAATATTTTGATGATTGGACCGACCGGTGTCGGGAAAACACTTATTGCACAGACACTTGCTCGATTTCTAAATGTTCCTTTCGCTATCGCCGATGCTACAACATTGACCGAGGCAGGATATGTCGGCGAGGATGTCGAGAATATTCTCGTTCGCTTGCTGCAAACGGCGAATTATAATGTCCCTCTTGCAGAACTCGGGATAATTTATATCGATGAACTCGATAAAATCGGTCGCAAATCGGAAAATCCATCGATAACGAAAGATGTATCGGGCGAGGGCGTTCAGCAGGCATTGTTGAAACTTCTTGAAAATACCGATGCTTTAGTTCCACCAGAGGGCGGAAGAAAACATCCCGAACAACCGCTAATTAAAATAAACACATCTAATATATTGTTTATCGCAGGCGGTCATTTCGATGGATTGGATAAAATTGTCGCACACAGAACCAACGAAATTTTAATCGGTTTCGATGGAAAATCTCGCAAAGAAATCGATACTACAAATATTCTCAATGGAATCGAGCCGGAAGATTTGATTCATTACGGTTTGATTCCAGAACTTGTTGGAAGATTACCTGTTTCGGTAATTCTTCCACCACTCGATAAATCCGCTCTTCGTAGTATTTTGCTCGAACCTCGCAACGCACTCATCAAGCAATATCGAGTTCTTTTTGAAATGGAAAATGTCGAACTCGAAATCGAGGATAGTGCAATCGATTCGATTGTGAATGAAGCTGTAAAGAAAAAAACAGGTGCTCGTGCGCTCAAATCCATAGTAGAAAGGATTTTTATACCGATAACCTACGAACTACCATCTCGAGAAAATGTTAAAAAGTTGGTAATAACTTCCAATACGGTAAAAAAAGGCGCCGACCCAAAATGGATAACCTATACTTAATATCGTAGATAATAAATTTGTCGTATAATTCGATTATACTTTATAATGGATACACATATTAAACACAATATACCATCTACTCATAGAGTTGCTGTTGGAGCTTATATATTCGACAGCGATGGTAAAATACTTTTACTTCATCGTATAAATCCGCCTAATATATATGCTCCACCCGGTGGAAGACTTAATCCCGATGAAAATCCATTCGATGGTATTTTACGCGAAGTGGACGAGGAAACTGGAATCGAAATCGATTTACTCGGTCCTTCATATATATGGTTTGGAAAATTCACAGAAAATAATCCATTATTTCTCGGCATAGATTTCATTGCTCGGGCATCGACCACAGATATAGTCCTTTCCGATGAACACGATAATTATATATGGGCGAAAAAAGAACAAATATTATCCGGTGAAATCGAAACAGTCGATGAAAATGGATATGGATATTCTATAGAAAACATAGTTAAAGCTTTCGAATTATATAATAATATAATCCATATTCAATAATCTATACTAATTTTATATACTTTATATATTATTTCAGCAGTAATACTTTCCGTGAAATATTGTGCTCATCAGATACGAATCTCACTAAATATATTCCAGTTTCGCAGGGATATTTATATACACTCATTCCATTCCATATAAATCGATTATGTCCAGGTTTTATATCTCCTTTATATATATTCGCTATTTTTCTCCCAAATACATCGTATATAGATATTTCCGCATTATTATATAATACATCTGTATCGATAAATATATTACAGCTCGAATTAAATGGATTTGGGTTTATATATAATTTAATATTTTCAATTTTTGCTTTTTTATTATTTACTATACCGAGAACTATATCGCACGGGTCTGGATAGCCATCGCCATTTCCATCTATAGTAATCGATTTCACCGAATCTATAACAGGTAATACTGCCGATATATTATTCGGAGCGGAATCACCGCCGAGAGCGGCATCGCTTGCAATACTTGCAACAAGAGCGATAGTTACATTAGCTGGAACTCTACCTGCACCGAGACTATAAATTTGATTCCAGGACACAGCAATCTCGCTCGATGGATTTGCAGATGTCAAATCAGTTTCGCACCACATTTCATCGGTAACTTCCTCGGAAGTGGTATCTGAAAGTAATCTCCAGAAATTTCCCGACCAGCCCGTATATGAACCGTATTGATAATCACACTTGAAACCGCTTCCGACCGAGAATTCCGCCATTCTATTCCATGTATCTATTTCTGTTAAATCATTATATCCTCCGAGTCCACCATAATCCGTATCTATATATAAAAGCCACGAATTATTATACGGTGCAACTTCGCATAAACCGTTTATTGCAAAATATATATATAATGAATCCCAATATAAATATACTCCCCATATTTCATTTTTCGATATATCCCATTCTGAATCGGTATTCGGGTCATCTATAAAAAGTGAATACCAAGGCCATTCGAGTGTATCTAAATATCCATCGATTGTTATAGAAAGATTTCCCATTACTGTTATATATACTTGGTCTAAACCATTCGATAATACTCTACATCGATTACCTGCTACATCGCTCACTGCACCCGCTGAAAGTGCCAATATTAAATAAGTAGGCGAAAGAGATTCGACCGCACTCGATTTCGCAGATGATAGATGAATATTTAATATATCGTCATTTACAATATTTTCTACAGTGCAGGTTCCATCGAGCCATACATCTACTATACCATCGGCATTTTCATCGAAACCTATACCCGATAAATCGGTTACCGAAACATTCAAACTATCTGTGAAAGTGATTGTAAGCATATCTGTGCCTTTATTATATGTAGCTTTATATGCATCGGGCGGAAATTCATCGTTTAATCCAGATGACAAAACTTCGAGTGCTGTAACATATCCAGTCGGACTGGCTGTTTGCCAATCACTATATATATAGAATCCGAATGTTCCTTTACCCATTATTTCATCGCCTTTTAATATAGTAGATGAAAATTCTGCAGAATGCTGAGCTCCGCCATCTCCAACAACAGAAGCACCCAAAAAATTATTACTTTCCTTACGAAAACCGAAATATTCACCATCGTGCCATATGCGTTGCAAACCTGTATTCCATAATATACCGACAAGGTCCGGTGTAAAACCTGTTTTTATATATGCCCATTTATCTCTCGTATAGTATTCGCAATGTAAATACGGTTCACCTGCATATACAGAAATTCTCTTTCTCACATTATCGTGTCGAAGAACTATTATAGCCGAATCCGAGCTCGAATACTCGACCTCCCAGTCGTATAAGGAATTTTCATAATCGTATCCACCGACACCGACATCTGAAAGTGCGGCAATATGATTCGCATCGTTATAATCTCCCTCTGTGCCTTCCCAATATGCGTTATCATTGCCTACGACCGTATTATTATCGGCACCATTCTTCGCAAATATCCATAAAGCCCTCCCACCTATCGATTCGAATACTGCGAATATTCTATCGTTATATATAACCAGTTCATCGTTGCCATCGTGGTCGTAATCCGCTAAATATGCCGCTACTGCTGGCGTCAAATCACCATTAGCCCACCTTGCACCCTCGGCATATACATTGGCATTCTTTATATGTGTAGAAAATTTCATCTCCCAGCCGGATATAGGACCGCCCATACCATCGTGCCATGCTGTTTCGTATAGATTTGTCATCAATACATACCATCCCGCCTTTGATATATTATTATCCGGAGCGGTCATCAAATTATTTCTCGCATCGGACCATATATAGCCGAAATTCCATTGCGATGAATGATTATCGGATGGCGACAAATAAGTTGCCCAATGAGTGTACCAGCCATTGTTTCCACCGCCATAGCCATCGGTTCCACCGATAGATGAATGAGAACCGTATACTGGCGAGAAAGTCGTTCCATTGAAATTCGCATTCAGTATAGCATCGGTCAATTTCCATACATGAAGCCAGGCTGAATTACTATTGCACTGTTCTATCATCCAGTCATAGGTTTCCTTTGCATTCGGCATAGAAGTAGCCCATTCGCCCATTTCAGCCGCCATTTCCCAATCGTCTGCATATACAACAATGCGATAATCGCCATCTGAACCGCCGGCGAGACCCTCGAGTATAGACATCGCACCAGCGCCATCGCCAGCATGCAGACGCCCCGTAAAATTATCGTCTCGACAAATCACTTGAAGTCCTGTGCCTGATATATGATGTATCTGATGATTATCATAACCTGTGCAATGAACATTGTCATCGAGTATGATAGCATCTATACTATTGTCTGTAAAATTATTAACGATATTATCTATAACGCCCGCCTCGGGATAGGAACCTGGATTTAAGTATGTGCGCTCGGGAACCCACGCAACCTTTGTCCAATAGCCAAAATAATTATTTGTCATTTGCCTGTGAGTATATACCGCCCAATCGTTCATATTATCCTCGACAAACGGCATAATATGTTGTGCATATACAGAGCCGATCATATCTACCCAGCCATCGGTAACACCTTGTGCGACCCAGGAATTGAAAGCGGTATCATACCACGCAGCATCGGTCTGCAGTGGACCCGAGAGATGAACGCAAACTGGAATATCATATAAATCATGAATTTGAAGAGCTTCATCGAAACCAGAACCTTCGGTGTCATAGCTTCGTCCACGAAATACATCCGTATATGCGAGCGCTTGATTCCCATGTTGCATAAATGCGCAATGAGCGGGACCTTTTGGACTATCTTTTGTCGCTATTAGATTGTCACATAGCTTTCCCGCTGAAAAGGATTTAATATTAAACTCGAGGTCATTTAGTTTATTATTACTATACGGATTGTCGAGTTCGATTTCTACCATATCATATTTTTTCGTGATTATTGCATTACCATCGATTTTTTTGCCATCTGATGATACAATCGAAAGCGAACCATCATTAGAAATCTGTAAAAATAGCTTCGGCTGAAATCCCTCGATATAAATCATTAAACTGATGTTATTTTTTTTCCAAAGATTTTCGCGTGGTTCTTTGGTGATACTTCTCATCGAAACCATACTGATACGCAAAAATATTTTATCTTTATCGAAATCTCTGTAAAATGCGAGAATATCGGCAGAATATGGAATTTCTCCCTGTGCAGATTCGACCTTGTCGAGTGCCATCAAATTCTGGTAAGTCCAATCATCGGTTTCGCCGCGAATAGATTGAATCGCCCAGACCGACGAACTAAATATCGCAATTAAAATAACAAATTTAATAATTTTCATAATTATACTCCTTTAAAAT
>JAGGZE010000097.1 GCA_021162205.1 bacterium | reverse complement strand
TTCAAAAATCTCGATAGCGAAATGGCGATTATAAAAGACCTTTACAATAAAAGTTGGGAGAAGAACTGGGGTTTCTCGCCGATGACCGATGAGGAAATGGATTTAATGGGCAAGGAACTCAAGCCGATTGCCGTACCGGAACTCGCGCTTCTCGCTTTTATCAACGGTGAACCAGCAGGAATCGGAATCACAATCCCCGATTATAATCAGGTGCTTAAACATCTCGATGGCAAACTCGGACCAATCCAGATTGCAAAGGCGCTCAGATTACGAAAGGAAATCGACGGTGTCCGCGCAATGGTTTTCGGGTTCAAGCCGCAGTTCAGACGGACGGGATTGCCCATACTATTATATCGAGAAACCGAACAAGTGGCTCAAAAATTGGGCTACAAATGGTGCGAGCTATCGTGGAACCTCGAGGATAACGACCTTATAAATAAATTCGACAGCGAAATAGGCGGGGAAGTCTATAAGCGATATAGAATATATAAAAAGGAACTCTAACACGGAGGTATGAAATGTTCGACACAATCAAAAAAGGGCTTTATCTCGGGTTTGGTGCAATCGCCATAACCAAGGAAAAAGCCGAGCAGCTCGTCGATGAGTTCATCAAGAAGGGCGAAGCTGCAGTCGAGGAGAAGCCCGAACTGGTGAAGAAAATCCTCGAGCATGCAGAAGATCAGGAGAGGAAAATAACCGATTTGGTCGACAGTGCGGTGCGCAAAGCGGTCGATAAAGCAAAAGTTGCCACCAAGGACGATATCGCACAACTAAAGGAGCAAATTAGTGCTCTGAAAGAGAAGTCGAAGTAAATGGAATTGAATGTTCCATATCGCGCGAAAAGATACACGCAGATACTGCAGGTTTTTGTTCGGTGGGGCGTTGTCGAGGTAACAGGGCATTTTCTAAATCTTCATTCGATTAAGAAAATGCCCGGGGTCGAACGAATGTCCAGCGGGGCGCGGCTTCGCATGGCGCTCGAGGAACTGGGCGGCACATTTGTGAAAATCGGGCAAATACTCAGTGTTCGTCCGGATATCGTGCCGCTCGAAGTGTGCGATGAACTGCGCAAGCTCCAGGACGAAGTTCCCTCGGTTTCATTCGACAAAATCGAACCAATCCTGACCGAGATATATGGCGTTCCAATCGACGATGTTTTTGCTAAATTCGACAGGACACCTATAGCGGCGGCATCGCTGGCTCAGGTCTATCGCGCAACGATGAAAAACGGCGAGGAAGTCGCAGTAAAGGTCCTTCGACCGGATATACGCAGGCAGGTGGAAAACGATATTTCACTTATGCAACAGCTTACGAAAATCGGTGAGCATTATTCATCGCTAATATCGGATATTAATCCGATGTCCTTTGTAGATGAGTTCGCACGGTCGCTTCGCCGCGAAACGGACCTCGTTTGGGAAAGAAGGAATATCGAACGCTTTGCAATCTTATGCAAGGGGGACGAGACCGTTCATATTCCCAAGGTCTATCCCGAACTTTCCGGTCAAAGCGTGCTCGTAATGGAATTCATCGATGGGATTAATATATCCGAGATAGAGAAGTTGAAAGCCGCCGGGCTTTCAACTGAAATAATCGCACAGCGGGGCGCACGGCTGATTGTCCGCTCGATCTTCGACTTCGGTTTCTTCCACGCCGACCCGCATCCGGGAAATATCTTCGTTTTGCCCGACAATGTGATTGCGCCGCTGGATTATGGAATGGTCGGCTTTGTCGATGACGAGATGCGGACAATGCTTTTCGATATGGTTTCGGGAATAGTCGATAACGATGAAAAACGCTTTATGCGTGGACTCGGATCTGTATGTGAACTTCCAGATGATATTCAAATGTCCGCATTGAAAAGAGATGTATCCGGTCTCATACAAAAATACTACGGTCTCGAACTGCGATATTTGAATATTAAGGAAATAGGCGAGGACATTTTTGCACTGTTTCGTCGTCATAAAGTCCGCCTCCCTGCCGACCTATCGCTTTTGACCAAGGCGCTTATCACTGTCGAGGGGCTCGGAAAAACGCTCGACCCGAATTTCAACACGGTGGAATTCCTTCAGCCGTTCGTGAAGAAGTATCTATTCAAGCGCTGGAATCCGAAGAAACTGTTCGAGTCCGCGGAAGCGATGTTCGAGGATGCTCTCAGGGCATCGTTAAAACTCCCCGAAAGACTGGATAGGATAACCGAAAAATTACAGTCGGGTAGTCTGAGCGTAAAACTGGAACACCGCAGATTAGAGAAACTAACGGATGAGATAAGCAGGGCGAGTAATAGAATATCTTTCGCTTTGATAGTGGCTGCATTGTTGATAGCCTCAGCTCTCGTGATGTCCATAGATAAAGGACCGCAACTCTTCGGTTTCCCATTAGTTAGCTTGATAAATTACGGAATAGGCGTTGTTCTCGGACTTTATCTGATATTCGATATCCTGCGCAAAAAGTGGTTACGATAAATCAATTCAAACAAATAAAACAAGGAGGCGGTAAAATGTCAAACGCAGCAGAAAACTCTATCAGCGAGTTTTTAGCCAAACAGGTAGTTAATCTTTCCAGCGTAATCGGTGCATGGAAAGTTGCTCTGCCGCCGCTGGAAAAGGTCGCTCACAAACTGTTTGTCGATAAAGGTGACCCAATCGGACTGGGTCCGCGCCGCCAACGCGATGATAAGTTTTACATCGCATCAAATGTTGTGCGTGCAGCTCTCAAAGCTTATGACAAAGGTTTTCCCGCCGTTCGAGATAGAATGCTCAATCTCTTTCTAAAAGAATTCCTTCATTCCGACAAGGGACATATAAAAGAAGAGTTTAAAAGTAAATATGGGATTAATCCACCAGGTTTCCTGACCATTTCTCCCGGTGGAAACTGCAACCTGCGCTGCAAAGACTGTTACGCTGCAAGCGCTCCGAAAAATATGCCATCGCTTTCAGCGGAAACTGTGGAGCGCATACTCGATGAGAAGTATGAGAAATGGGGAAGTTGGTTCACTGTGATTTCCGGCGGCGAACCGTTTATGTGGCGCGACGGCGATATAGACATTATCGAAATCGCACGGCGACACCAGGAGCAGTATTTCCTCGTCTATACGAACGGCACGCTTATCGATAAAAAGACCGCAGCGCGGCTCGCCGAAGTTGGAAATATGACGATGGCAATCTCGGTCGAGGGATTCGAGAAGGAAACCGACGAGAGGCGCGGAAAAGGAACATACAAACGCATCCTTACCGCTTTCGAGAACCTGCGGAATGCCGGTGTGCCTTTCGGTATCTCGGTAACGGCAACCCCCGAAAATGCCGAACTTCTTATCTCGAAAGAGATGATAAAGTTCTACTTCGACGAGCAGGGTGCGCTTTACGAATGGCTCTTTCAATATATGCCAATCGGTCGCGGGGTCGAAGTAAAAAAGCAGGTTCCACCGGAAATGCGCCGCAATATGTGGGCACGCGAGCAGGAGATTGTCCGCAAAGAACGGCTATTCTTCGCCGATTTCTGGAACAGCGGAACATTCTCATCGGGCTGTATTGCCGGCGCGCGTCAGGGCGGATACCTTTACATCGACTGGAACGGCAATATCTACCCGTGCGTTTTCGTCCCATATTGGAAGGACAATATAAATGAACTCTACGCACAGGGGAAAACACTGACCGATGCACTGTTCTCAGACCTATTCATAGGTGTGCGCGAATGGCAGCGCTCATATAATTACCAAAAAGCACCACACGAAAGGGGCAATGAAATCCGACCGTGTTTCATACGCGACCATCACAAAGTGGCGCACGACCTATTTATCGAGACCGATGCCAAGCCGGGTTATCCATCGGCGGCGCTATGTCTCCGAGACCCCGAATACTACGATGCGATGCTTCGCTACGATGATGAAGTCGCCGAACTGCTCGACCCGATATGGGATGAGTTATACAGAGAACCGGTAGGGAAGTAAATCGAAAAGGAGAAATTAATGTGCAGATTCGCTGAAACGGAATGGCAATGAAGAGATGCCAAAGCGAGAAGCGAATATTCATTGCCGTTTGATTTAGCTGATGGAAGAGGAATGATGAGGAAATTATTGCGCAATGGGGGAGAAATGGTTAATATTGGTATTGGGATTAAAAGGAAATTTTGGATAAGCAGAAGGTATAAAATGAGAAATAACCTATTATACAAGGGAAAATGCTCTATCGTTCTATTCTTCGTGCAAAATCACGATTTCTGGTGTAGGGACAACCTTCGGGTTGTTCAATATTGTAATAAATGACTCGTGGGGGAATATATGATTTTACTTTTTTTCACTGAATCCACGATTTTCCGCGAGTGGTTTCTCATCGGTCTGGTCGGTGGATAAAAATTCACTATTTTCTTTTTCTTCTTCTTCACCGCTTTCGATTGCGAACTCTTTCCAGCCCTTATCCGAACTACCGATAATTCCCGCTACACGAAGTTTGAAATCATCGGGATTGGTAGCGTAAGTCAATGCGGTTTCAAGCGAAATAATACCTCGTTTATAAAAGAAAAACAATGATTGGTCGAGTGTCTGCATACCATATTGAACCGAACCCTCGGCGATTAAATCTCTAACTCCATTGGTTTTTTCAGGACTGCTAATAGATTCTTTGACCGCAGCTGTCCCGATAAGTATTTCCACAGCAGGAACACGACCATGCTTATCGGAACGGGGAATAAGCCGCTGCGATATAATAGCCCTCAATACCGATGAAAGCACGAGTCGAATTTCTTGATGTTGATGCGGTGGGAAGAACGATAAAATTCGGTAAATAGTTTGAAGAGAATCGAGCGTGTGCAAAGTCGAAAAGACCAAATGCCCCGTATCTGCGGCTTGAAGTGCGATTTGCATCGTATCGGCATCACGAATTTCGCCGACGAGTATAACATCTGGGTCCTGCCGCATAGCTCGACGCAATGCCTCGGTAAATGAAAATGTATCGATTCCGATTTCGCGCTGGGCGACAATACTCTTTTTACTTTTATGTAAATACTCGATTGGGTCCTCGATTGTAATGATATTTTCCGCTCTCGAGGTATTGATATAGTCTATCATCGCAGCGAGCGATGTGGATTTTCCAGAACCTGTGACACCTGTTACAAGAACTAAACCTCTTCGTTCATCGGATATTTTTTGTATTATTTTTGGAAGATTTAATTCATCGAATCCGGGAATTACAGTGCTAATCAATCTGAATGCAGATGCAAAAGTTTCCCGTTGATGAAATAGATTTACCCTAAATCTTTCGCCCGATTCGAGTTGAAGTGCGAAATCGAGTTCGAGTTCTCTATCGAACCGTTCTCTTTGCCCCGATGTCAGCATTTGATGAAGCATATTCTCCATATCCTGCTGAGTTATGGAATCGGTTCTCACTCTTTTCAAGCCACCATGAATACGATATATCGGCGGAACACCGATTCGCAAATGAAGGTCGGATGCTTCCAACGATGGCATTTTCCGCAATAATTTTGTTACATCGAACATTTTTACACCTACTATAATTTAATCTAATTCGACAAGGAAAATGATTTGACCGAATTCGACAGGCGATGCATCCTCTAATAAAATATTCTTGATTGTGCCGGAAACCTCGGATTTCACTTCATTAAATAATTTCATCGCTTCGATAAGACAAATAACCTGTCCAACAGTAATATGTTCGCCGATATTGACATAGGGTGGTGAATCTGGCGATGGTTTTCTATAGAATGTGCCTACCATAGGGGCTTTTATCTCGGTGAATTTGCTTGTATTATCGGTTTCACTTTGTTCGGTTGATGTGGCAGACTTTTCGGTTTCTTGGTGCGTTGGAACGGGTATCGGTTGCGGAATCGGTGCATTCGGTTGAACATGAGTAGGTGGAGCATTCATTAAATAGGTATCATTGCCGCCGGGAGTATTTTTGCGTATCACTATTTTTCGTCCACCAAAAAAATGAACCTCGAGTTCGGCTATATCGCTTTTCTCGACAAGTTCTATTAACTCTTCTATTTTTTGTCTATTCATAAATTCTCCTTTTCAGAAATATTGTTCCAAATCGATATAATGTCAAGCCAAGATTTTCTTATCGAATGTTCTTATCGAAAAAAATTGACAATAAAAATCAAATAAATTATATTTATAGAGTTGAATATAAACGATAGGGAAAATAATGCGAGTATTATTCTGGTATTTTGAAAAATTCGAATGGATACCATCGAAAAAAACAATCGAAAATGCGCCCGATGGTGAACCCGGCATCTGTGAAAATGCGGTCGCTGCATTTATCCATACCGAACCAGACGATGAAGCAAATTCGAGCAAACAGGTGAAGCATTTGATTAAGCAGATGAAATGGCTCGCGGGTAAATGGGAGACGAAAAATGTGGTTCTGCATTCTTTTGCTCATCTCGGCGAGTTGAAAAGTAGTCCGGAATTCGCTCAAAAATTGATTGAATTAGCATCACAAAGACTCGAATCTGTCGGATATAATGTGATACTGCCGCCATTCGGGTATTTTTTAGATATAAAATTAGATGCCCCGGGACATCCATTGGCAAGAATATATAAAGAATTTAATTGATAAATTAAAATTCTGGGACAATCCTTCTTGAAAGAAGGGCTTTTCCCCCGAACCTCTTTCCTAAGAACTTTAGCATTTTCGGATAACCTAAAGTTATCCGAAATACTCAAAGTTTTCTGGAAAAGCGTCTGGGAGAGACGTTGCCTCTTTTTTAACTTGTTAAAAATTAAAGAGCTGCAGGGAATTGTCGATTCTATTTGTAAGAAAAGTTGCATAACAAAATACCAGAAGGTGTGAAAACAGGATAAGCTTGTTCTAAAAAAGGTTTCCTTATATCATCAAAGGAGAGAAAATTATGAAGGATTTACTGGAAATAATATTTTCTACGGATGTCGATGCAATATGGCATACGCTTAGTTCACTGGCTGAAAAATCGAATATGAATGTTCCCGAAAATGTCGATAAAGTTCTAAAGGATGTTTATGAAATAAAGGATTTTAGTAATCCTGAAAATTTTATGAGAAATGCTCCTCCCGCACTTTTGGATGCCAAAAACATTTCTACAATTGCAAATTTCATTTCAAGCTGGAATAAAGTTGTCGATGCCCAAAATAGTCTCGGATATATTGTAAAATTTTTGGATAATGTAATTTTAAATCCCGAGGATAACCAGCTGAATTTACTTCGTCAAACTGTTTCAGAAACGATGACTGTGGTCATATTCTCGCAGCCGCACAGAGTCGAGGAACTTCTTGCAAGATTTGAAAATCTTATGCGGAAATATATAATCCAATATCTCGAATTCCATCGTAAACACAATGAGGAACTCGCTCGAATCGAACCGAAATTCGGAGAACTTATGGATAAAATCAGAATTATGGAAAATTTATATTCTATCGATATTTTGCAACCTTATTGCGATACCGTTGAATTTAAGAATTTTACAGATATATCGAGATTATTCATTCCCTGCAAGCACACTCCGACAGAAGATGAAATAAGACAGAATTTTGTATGTCCACAATGCAGGAAAACATTTTTGGATGAAGGTATCGCCGATTATTTCAAAACATCCGAGCAAAAAGTGGACAAAAAATTTAACGATTGTATGAAAGCTCTTGCATATAATTTATCCGATAAAATTATCGATGCTGAAAACGACCCGATAAAGTCGCTAATTCAGGCGATTATCGTATCCGATTTAAATACGATAAAGAATGTTTTTTCCGATAAAGTTTTGGATAGAATAAAAAAAATACTCGAAAATCGATGATAAATTTCGATATAAATAAATTTCTCGAATCCTGCGGTGGGCTCGCAGTTGCTCCATCGATACTCGCTGCGGATTTCTCGAATCTTGGAGCAGAAATCGAGGCAACCGAGTCCGCAGGTGCAGATATGATTCATCTCGATATAATGGATGGTCATTTTGTCCCGAATATAAGTTTTGGTCCGCCTGTGGTGCGGTCGATTGTAGATAAAACCAACTTGCCTATGGATGCTCACCTGATGATTTCCGACCCATTCGAGTATGGTAAGATTTTTGCCGATATGGACATCGAAATCATAACCGCTCATATCGAAGTTATTGGCAGAATCGACCAGTGGCAAAAATTCCGCTGCGAGATGAATACATCTGTCGGACTCGCTATAAATCCCGAAACCGAAATCGAGGATTACGAGCGAATAATCGAAAATTTCGATTTAATTTTGATAATGAGTGTTCATCCTGGCTTTGCCGGGCAAAAGTTTATACCATCGGTTTTGCCGAAAATAGAAAATTTTGCGAATACTTGCGAGAAAATCGGTGTGAAGCGGATAATATCCGTCGATGGCGGTATAAATCTCGAAACGGCAAAACTCGTAATAGATGCCGGCGCGAATATGCTCGTTATGGGAAAGGCATTCTACGGAGGAAAAAACTATGAAGAAATCATTAGAAAAATACGGGAAGTTAAGATATAGAGAGAATATAATTGCTTTTTCATTATCGTTTTTCATCTGGCTATTTTGGTGGTATTTTATACCAAAAATGGGAGGATATGGTTCGGATGGTTCGAGGTATATAAAAATGGCTATGGGAAATTATTTCGATGTTCCCAGTCCATTTAGATATAGAGTTCTTATACCGATAATCGCTTCGTATTTTAAAAATCCCGCTCATATATTTAGAATAATAACATTCTGGTCGGAAGTTTTTTCTGGATATTTTCTTTTCTTGTATCTTCGTGCATTGAAAATCGGTTTCAAAAATTCTCTTTTGGGTATAGTATTATTCTTTTTCAGTTTCAATGGTCCATATTATTCATACTATCCATACC
>JAGGZE010000059.1 GCA_021162205.1 bacterium | reverse complement strand
CATCGTGATGACCTTCGGCGGCACCGAGGAGCAGCGATGACAGGAAACTTTTCGAGAACCATAACGCATCGGCACGGAAATTCTCGTTTAATTCCGAGCCATTTAATCCGGTCGTGCCATCGCAGGATTTGTCGGCAGTGCAGTAATATAATTTTTGTGCATTGTCGCAGATATGCCCTGCGCCTTGTAGATGGTTCGTAAGCGGTCGCGAGAACACAAGCGGGCATGATTTATTTGCGCGGTCGAAATTGCGGAAGAACAGGTCGCGGAGACGAATTGTTCCCGGAACGAGCATATCATCGGTATCGCGGTATGCGGCGGTGATTGTTTCATTGGCGCTCCCATCGGCTTCGAGCAGCGCGATTAAATCCTGCACAAGTCCGACACAGTTATGACAATATGTTTCCGGCAACCCGCTCTCGACACATTTTTCGTAAATCCCGAGATAGTCGCCGCTTCCGCCGTAAGATGGCATATATTGAGCTTGCGCTGCGAAATTGTAATCGCGCTCGTGCCCGTCATCGAACATAATTCGTTGAAATGGTATGCCATCCCACGCATCTATGTAGCCGGTATATGTTCCAGCGGGACCTGCGAATGTCGTCCACAAATCTTTCCATCGGACACGCCAGGTAGAATCGATACAGAGAAATGGAACTCTTCGTATCATTTTGTCTCCTCGATAATTACAGATTGATATATCCAATTCCCCGATGGAGTAATGAAAACACCCGAATGGGTGCGAACGATGTGCGATGAAAATCGTTTCTTTTCTTTAATCATAATCCCCCTTTGAACCTTTGGTTCTTTTTAGGGGCGACTTTTCTGATAACCGAGTTGTCATTCATTGTCGCCGAGAAATTTTGATTAATCTGGTGCAACAATGAATTGCCGATTCCATCGGCAAGAAAAGTTGCACGAAGAAAACACCCGAATGGGTGCGGAATTTATCGAGATTAAACTCTTCTTTTCTTTTTCGGACGGCATCCACCGAATGGTAATGGAGTAATATCCTTAACACGAGTTATTTGAAGTCCCCCGACAGATAAAGTTCTAACAGCGGCTTCCCGACCGGGTCCTGGACCTCTTATCCAAACCTCTACTTTTCGCATACCTGCATCGTAAGCTTCTTGTGAGACAACTCGCGATGCAAGTTGCGATGCGTATGGAGTAGATTTTTTAGAACCCTTGAAACCGATTTTTCCACCGGATGACCAAGTAATACTATTTCCCTGTGCATCGGTAATATTTATTATAGTATTATTAAAGGTTGAGTGAATATGCGCAATACCATATTCGGGTGCAACTTTTTTTGCCTTTTTAGTTGTTCCATGCCTTGCCAATTTATTAACCTCCTTTTAATTTTTTACTATTTCTTTTTGCCACCGATTCTTGGACGAGGTCCTTTACGAGTGCGAGCATTATCGCGAGTCCGTTGCCCGCGAACTGGAAGCCCCGACCTATGACGCATTCCACGGTAGCATTTGATGTCGATAAGCCGTTTTATATTGTTTGTAACCTCAGAGCGCAATGCACCCTCGACCTTATAATTCTCATCGATGAATTGACGCAATTTCGCAATCTCTTCGTCGGCTAATTCCTCGACATGCATTGCCGGGTCGATACCCGTGTGTGCGAGTATAAATCGCGAACGCGTCCACCCGATTCCATAGAGATAAGTGAGCGCTACATCGATTCGTTTATTTTTGGGAAGGTCAATTCCTGCTAATCGAGCCATAATTTCCTCCGATAAAATATAGTTAAACGAAAAGGTAATTAACCCTGACGCTGTTTATGTCTCGGGTTCTCACAGATAACCATAACTTTACCATTGCGTTTTATGATTTTACATTTGTTGCATATCTTTTTTACAGATGATCTTACTTTCATTATTTAATCCTCCTTTTACGAATATCCATTAAAATGATACCGTTACAATATAATACCAAACTCGACCATTTTCATCGGGTTTTCTAAGTCAAAAAAATTACCCAATAGAAAAGCAAATCAAAAATTA
The DNA here is from genome assembly GCA_021162205.1 of bacterium. GTDB lineage: Bacteria > UBP14 > UBA6098 > B30-G16 > B30-G16 > JAGGZE01. The sequence goes on along the minus strand of JAGGZE010000059.1, from coordinate 10,275 downwards.
TACTATTGAGCGTTTTATGGCAAGGGAAAAATATTTTTTTCTGTCTGTTTTACGCAGATGGTATTTAGGTAAAAAGTAAAATCTCAAATTTTTATGATTTTCTATTGCTAAAAAAGTAAAAATCTTTTCTTTATTATCGAGGTTAATGGTAATGAAAATACTAATCATAAATTGGCAGGACATAAAACATCCGCTCGCAGGCGGTGCCGAGGTTCATCTGCACGAGATTTTCGAGCGAATAGTCGCTATGGGTCATCGGGTAACACTGTTCAGTTGCGGTTTCTCCGATGCGAAAAAAGAGGAGAATATAAATGGCATCCGAGTTGTCCGAGCGGGTTCGAGAAGTTATTTCAATTTCATTCTGCCATTTTACTATTTTGCCAAACTGCGCAAAGAAAAATACGATATCGTAATTCTCGATATCAACAAAATCCCGTTTTTCACGCCATTTTTTGTTCGTCATCCAAGTGCTGGAATCGTTCATCATTTTTTCGGAAAAGCCATATTCTTAGAGGCATCGTTCCCGATAAACTACTATGTCTATTTTGCCGAAAAATTGTTTTTAAAAATGTATCGCAAATTACCGATTCTTTACTATTCGCCAAGCACTCGCGACGAGATGATTAAGGACGGTTTCCCCGAACAAAATTTCCACTATGTCCCGATTGCAGTGGATTTGAACAATTATCGTGTTCTCGATAATGTTCCGAAGGAAAAAGTTCCACTGATTGCATATCTCGGCAGAATTAAGCGATATAAAAGTATCGACCACATTCTCGCTGCGATGCCAAAAATTATCGAGAAAATTCATGATATCGAACTTGTGATTGTCGGCGATGGCGATGACCGACCGAGACTCGAACAGATTGCACGGAACTCGAATATCGCAGATAGAGTTCGATTCACCGGGTTTGTCTCGGAGGATGAAAAAGTTCGCTGGCTCAATCGAGCATGGGTCGTTTTAAGTTCATCGTCCAAAGAGGGTTGGGGCTTGACGATGACCGAGTCTAATGCTTGCGGAACACCTGTTATCGCAGCGAATTCGCCGGGACTTCGAGATGCGGTAAAGGATGGGGAAACTGGTTTGCTATATCCTTATGGCGATATCGATGCTTTGGCTAATTCCGTAATCGAGATTTTAACCGATGATGATTTTCGAGATAAACTTCGCGAGGGCGGACTGAAATGCGCAAGAGAATATACATGGGATGATGCTGCAAAAATAACTATCGATGTTCTTGAACAAATCGTAAATAATTCGCATAAGGAGAAAAAATGAATTTTAAATTTATAATGGTGCTATCAATTCTAATGTCGACATCTTTATTTGGTGTTTCGATGAGAATTACTGCAAATTCCAATGACGCACCGATTTCAAATTCCATCGGCGATATGGTATTCGATGGCGAATGCCTTTGGGTGACAACCGGCAATGGAATATCCAGCACTTGCGATGGCGGAAACACATGGCAAAATTATCTCGTGGGCAAATCGTTTTCCGCTTTGATGTATGCCGATGGCAAAATTTTTGCCGCATCATCATACGATACGAGTGTCGGTGAAAACAATTTCCCCGCTGGCGAGGGATTATATTGGTCCTATGTCGGCGATTCGATATCGTTCGAGAAACTTCGCCCATGGCAGATGGTATTCATTCACGACACATCGTTTTTCGGAATGTTATCCTACGAACTTTGCATTGCACCGACCGAAACCGATACATTTATATATTCGGCAAACTGGTATGGCGGGCTTTCGCGTTCATCCGACTACGGATATAACTGGGAGAATGCTTTCTGGTCTTATGCTTTCGCAGATACCTATGGAAACACAATCGCCGACAGTGGAATAGTTTTGTGGGATACGATTCCCGAAATAAAAGATACGATTTCCGATTTTGTTGCGAACAATGGCTACGACGACCTATTCTTTGCTGTGGCTGTGGATACCGCAGCCGACCCGCTCGTGATATTTGCGGGAACAGCATCGGGAATATTTGCGATTTCCGATACGCAATTCGTTCGTTCGCTTCCCGAGGATGGTTTGACTGGAAGCTGGTGTGTAGCGCTCGCTGTTCAATATTTGCATTCGGGTGAAAGGATTATTTGGGCATCGTCGCGTTCGACAGGTAGTGGCAGCGAATTCGATGGTATATGTTTCTCGACCGATGACGGCTACACATGGGATACACTCGCTGCCGGACTGATATGCTGGAATTTTGCATTCTGCGGCGATACTGCATTTTTCCCATGCGAACAGGGATTTTATCGCTCGGTGGAACTCGATTCGGTGGAGAAAATCGACATCTATGATAGTGAACAGGATATCGAATTGCCATTAGACCAGATGATTTCGGCAACGGTCGCCAATGATGTGCTTTGGATAGGCAGCGATTTCGGGATAGCTTACACAACCGATGGCTGTGGCTGTGAAAATTTCAGGATATCGCTGCATCGACAATCCACAAATGATGAAGATACTTATGCTTTTCCATCGCCATTTTCGCCATATCAACACGGGACAATGTTTTTCGTATTTAATATGCCGACATCGGGCAGTGCGAAACTTGAAATTTTGGATTTCAATATGGATAAATTATATACTACAACCGAAAATTTCAATAAGGGTGAAAAGAAAATGTTTCAGTGGAATGGACTCGATGACGATGGTAAAAATCCTGCGAATGGCATTTATTTCTATCGAATCACACTTCCCGATGGCGCAGAACTGTGGGGAAAATTTGCGTATATCAGATAGATTACTTATCGAAAATAATTGCATATATAAATTATTTTTCATAAATTGTATAATATTTAGATGGTGATAAAAATGGTTAAAAAGTTTTTTGAACCGACATTGCTTGTCGAGGGTGAAAGTTTTCAGGAGTTCATCTGGAAACCGCAGCAATTGGAACTCGAATGCGAAAATGTTGAATTTACAAATAATGTGGAATTGCAATTGGATTGTATCAGGTGGGGACTTGAAATAAATTGCGTCGGGATTGTTTCGACGGTGTTAGATTTGATTTGTGTTAGATGTCTCGAACATTTCGATTTCGCTCTGGAAAATAAAATCGAATTTGCCGTGAGACTTGCAGCTGGTGCACCGCTTTCGGTAAAATTATGGGAAAGCGATATAGTTAATATCGATACCGGCTCGGGGAAAATCGATATCAGCCCGAGAATACGAGATGCTGTGATACTCGGTATTCCGCAGCATCCACTTTGCAAACAGGATTGTAAAGGACTTTGCCCCGTATGCGGTGCTAATTTGAATTTTATCGATTGCGGACACAATGTTTCGCAAGTAAATGAGAGCGACCCACGATGGGAGAAATTGAGAGATTTACTCAGAAATAAACAATGAAGAGGAAAGTGGGAAAATATGAAAGATAAAGCAAAAGAAATTTTAAATTATCTTGAGGGAAAAACACCGATAAAAACCGGTGGACAAAAACGAGTCTATGTTGTAAATTCTAAAAAGTATGGCAAGATAGCAGTCAAAATTGGGAAATTTGATTCAGAAAAAGTTCTAGAAAGGGCAAAAAGGGAAACCGAAACTCAGACTAAAATTGATTCTCCATACTTTGCGAAAGTCTATGAATTTTTGGCAACAGATAGAGAATATATTATCGTTGAAGAATTTATTGAGGGAGAAACTTTAACCAAAAGACTTACTGAATATTCTGAAGTCAAAGATGCGTTGGACTTGCTTAATCATCTTATCGAGGGATTGAAATTATTGTGGCCAAGAATAGTTCATAGAGACTTGAAACCAGACAATATAATTATAAAGTCTAACGGAAATCCGGTTATTATTGACCTTGGAATCGCCAGGCTTCTTGACCATACATCACTTACTCTATCAGATCAGGGAAGTGGCCCATGCACTCCAGCTTATGCTGCAATTGAACAGCTTACGAATAGGAAAACGGATATTGATTGGAGAACCGACCAATTTGCTTTGGGGATAATCACTTCTCAATTACTGATGAAAGGGCAACACCCATTCGATCCTAAATATATTGGAAATAGAAACAGCTATGCAGATAATATAATGTCTGGAATCTATAAAATTGAAGTCCCAAAAGTCGTTTCTGAGTTAATAAAGAAAATGCTCGGGAAGGAACCACATCAGAGATTTAGAAAACCGGAACCCCTAATTGAGAAATTAAATAAAATATCGGAGGTTTTATAATGGCTTTAGAAATATACCACCAGCTTGGTCATAATGCCGTTTGGAATTTTGACAGCATTAGAGATGATAACACTGGCGATGGTGTTATTATTTCACCAAGACATATAAAACGATCAAAAATCGAGGCATATCCTGTGAATACCAGGAATAGGGCTATTTTCGACCCTCAGTTTTTTCTTCCCAGAGAAGCGTTTAAAAAATTAACGACATATGAATTCTTTCCAGCAAACATTGCAAATGAATTTGAAACGAACGGTTTTATAGAAAGCCATGCAAATGACTGTGCCGAAGCTTGCGTAAATTTTCAAATAGAGAATGGATTTCGATTTATTACCATACCAACGCGATACTTACCAGGTATGCCAAGTGATTTTTCTGCAAATTTAGAAAAAATATTTATTAGGCCACATATTACAGCACTTAATAGTAAAACAAACCATAATCAAGTCCTTCTTGAAATTATAGTAAATCAACAGATGATTAATGATGCAGAATATCAGAGAGATCTATTAAATTGGTTAACAGGCTTAGATGGAATAGATGGAATATATTTAATCTTGGAAAGGCCATCGAACCCCAAACAATTTCAAGACGAGAATACAATTTACAATTATCTTAGGTTTATAAATGCAATCAAATTAAACGACATGTTTTTGGTTATGGGATATTTAGGTTTAGAGTCACTCGTATATTCTATAGCTTCTCCAGATATTGTTACAATTGGCACTTTCGAAAATACTAGAGTTTTCCAAATAGATAGCTTCGCTGAGAGCGAAACCGACCGAAGAGGACCGAGACCAAGGGTTTATTTTTCTAAACTTATACAATCAATTGATCATGGGCTTTTAGACGCGTTTAGTAGAAGGTTAGATGATTACAACGAGTTACTAGACCATAATGGTTATCAAGTTGAAATGTTTCAACCAGAATTCAAATGGCATTTCACAAAGTCAGCTATTTACAAGCACCATTTACTTGAGTTTTCTACCCAACTTCGAAACATCGCTGAATTAGATGGACGACAACGCTTCGAGAGAGTAACAGAAATGATAAATATTGCTAATGATAATTTTCGCCGAATTTCAGAAGCAGGTATCCCATTAGATATTGACAGCGGCGGTAATCATCTCAATATTTGGTTAACAGCAATGAATGAATTCGCTCAAGACCAAGGATGGCGTTGAAATGGCTTTCAGATATGAAACAGAACTTAATCAAACGATTATCGATAACAATATTTTATCTCGCTCGATTGGTTTAAGACCTTCGAGCGGTTACAGCCTGCAAGAGGTCAAAGGTTATTTCGGGATACCTGATTTCGTTTTATACGACTTGAGGAAGAAAACGAGGAAAAAAGAGAAGCTTTATTCTTTTGAGTGTAAGTTGCGAAATTGGAAAAGAGCTTTGATTCAGGCTTTCCGGTATAAGACGTTTTCGGGCGTTTCATTCGTTATTATGGATTTAGACCATGTTAAACCTGCGGTAGAAAATATCGAGAAATTTAAACGAAGTAATATTGGTTTAATCGGCGTAGGAAATGACGGCGAATATGAGGTGTTCCATCAACCTGAATTCGAAGACCCTTTTACTGAATCGATGTATTTTGATTTACTATATGAAATAGAATCATCTATAATTTAAAATTAAAAAATGCAAAATATATAATTATTTGTGAAATAATAAATCATGAATTTTTCAGAAGTTTGAAAACAATAAACAGGAGGTCGAAATGCGCAGAAGTATTTATTTGTCGGTATTCGTTATTCTTGCATCGGTCGCATTGATTATTTCAGGATGCAGCAAGGATGATGATGGTGGGGGTGGAGGCGATAATACAATTTATGCCGCACTCGACTATTATCCGCTCGGTGTAGGTTGGCATTGGACTTATACCGATACCGATGGTTCGGATACCTCGACAACGGAAATTGTGGGGACGGTCGAGATGGATGACTATACAACTTATCTTGTTGTCGATGACAGCACCGATACAACATATGTTCAAGCACGCAATGGCGCTATTTATGTGTATCTGCCCGAGCAGGATACTTTCCTAATAATGATACCGACAACATTCACAGTGGGACAAACTTGGACGATGTTCGATTTCGATACCACTTATAATTCAGGTGGATTCGACTATCATAATTGGGTTACGATTACAAGCACTATTCTTTCGACCGAGTCTGTCGATGTTCCCGCTGGTAATTTTTCCTGTTTAAAAATGGCAAATATTATGGAATCGGGAACCAGTATCGATGTCGGCGATAGCACAATCGATAATGTAAATGTCGATACGAATTATATATGGGTTGCAAAAAATATCGGCTATATAAAGGAATTAGATTCGGATGGCACGGTTTCGGTTCTCATAAATTATACCGCTGGCGATTAAATTTTTAAAAATCTTGCATTTTTTTCGATGTTCTATATTTTCAAAAGTTAATTAGAAAACTGGAGGTTTTTTATGCCTTTACCAAAAAGACGGCACTCGAATCAACGAACACGCAAACGCAGAACACATTGGAAACTTGAAATACCTAATGTGATTACCTGCCCAAATTGCGGGGAGTCTATGTTGCCGCATAGAGTATGTCCCAGCTGCGGCTACTATAATGGTCGTCCGATTATTTCTGTCTCTAAAAAGGAGAAATAAAAACGGGCAGGATAAAATATTACACTTCTCGATGGTCATCGAGGTGGAAAAAAGAATTGAAGCAACGTGAGAATCCTGTTCGTATCGCACTCGATGCATCGAGTGGTGATAGGGGTTTGGAGGTCAATATCGATGCCGCTGTCGATGCTATTTCGCAGACCGAACGACTTGAAATTGTGCTTGTCGGTCGTCAGGGTGATATAAACGATTATTTAGATAAAAGAAAATTTCGTCCACCCGAATTTTCCATTGTCAATGCCGACGATATAGTTGCGATGCAGGATAATCCCGTTCAATCGGCGCGAAATAGGAATAACTCGATTGTCAAGGGAATCGAGTTGCTCAAAAATGGCGAGGTCGATGGTTTTGTGAGTGTTGGGAATACGGGTGCAATCGCCGCATCCGCTATGATAAGGTTAAAAAAATTGCCTAATATCGAAAGGACTCCGATTCTTTCAGTTTTTCCGACAATAAGCGGGCATCCTATCGCTATACTCGATGTCGGTGCGAATGTCGATTGCAGACCTTGCCAACTTATGCAATTTGCTGTTCTCGGAGCGACTTATACCGAATTGATTATGGAGCGGGAAAACCCGAGAATCGCTTTGTTGTCGATAGGCGAGGAAAAAATGAAAGGGAATAATGTTGTCAAAGAAGCACATAAATTGCTCGAGGAAAATGCGGAAAAACTTGGAATCAATTTCGTCGGAAATATCGAGGGAAGAGATATACTGCTCGGTTATGCCGATGTTATTGTCTGCGATGGTTTTGTCGGTAATGTTTTGCTAAAATATACCGAAAGCATTTATTCTCTTATAAAGACGCTATTTAAAAAAGGAAGAAGATATTCATTGCTTTCGTTGCTCGGTGGACTTTTGCTATATCCATCGTTGAGGCGGACTATAAAAGATTTCAACTATGCCGAATACGGTGGTGCTCCGCTTTTAGGGGTCGACGGCAATGTCGTTATCGGTCATGGTTCGAGTTCTGTTAAGGCGATAGCGAATGCGATATTACTCGCACAAAATATGGCTCTTGTCGACCTGTCGAAAGCACTTCGTAAATCAGCCGAAAAACTTAAGGAGTTGAAAAATGAAAACAACAATTTTGGGAACGGGCTCGTTCCTGCCTGAAAAAGTGCTAACTAATGCCGACCTCGAAAAGATAGTCGATACATCGGATGAATGGATTAGAACGCGAACGGGGATTTCCGAGCGCCGTGTCGCCGATGAAAACACGCCATCGTCGGAACTTGCAGTGAGAGCCGCACAAAATGCACTCGATATGGCAGGATTAAAACCCGAGGATATAGACATTATTATTGTGGGAACCGTTACACCGGATTACAGTTTTCCATCTACGGCTTGCCTAATTCAGAACAAACTCGGTGCAAGGAAAATTATGTCCTACGATTTTTCCGCAGGCTGCACCGGATTTATTTATGGACTCAAACAAGCAGATGCCTTTATCAAAGCTGGTATGGCAAAATATGTGCTGGTTATCGCAGTCGAAGAACTCACTAAAATCACTAATTGGACAGATAGGGGAACCTGTGTGCTTTTCGGTGATGGTTCAGGTGCCGCTGTTGTCGGTCCATCGAAGGATGATGAACACGGTATACTTGCAACATATACCGCTGCTGATGGTTCGCTGGGAGATTTGTTAATTTTAAAAGCGGGTGGTTCCGCTATGCCGGCATCTCACGAAACTGTGGATAAAAATCTTCACACATTGTATATGGCAGGAAACGATGTATTCAAACACGCCGTTCGGCAGATGGAGGAATCCGCTCTCAAAGGATTCGAACTATCGGGTATTTCGATGGAACAACTCGACTGGCTCGTTCCGCATCAGGCAAATATAAGAATTATTGATTTCCTCGCTCGAAGACTAAAATTGTCGATGGAACAGGTTGTTGTAACAATCCACAAATATGGCAATACTTCGGCATCCTCGATACCTATTGCGCTCGATGAAGCTGTCCGCGATGGCAGAATCGAAAAGGACAGTAATGTGCTGATGGTAGCATTCGGAGCGGGTTTCACCTGGGGCAGTGTAACGATGAGATGGGGAATATAATCGGATTTATCCCAAAAAATATTTTTTTCATTATTATTTACTTTTGCCTGTTCTATCGGTGAATTTTTGGATAATTTTAATTTAATCTTGCTAAATTCATTATATTTTTTATTGTATTCTTATGTGATTTACCAAAATTAGCGCAGAGGATTAAATAATGCCTTATATCGATAAAATTATGGAAATCAGTATGCCATATCTACAAACCACTTTTTCGGATGACAGGTTAAGTGAATTCCAGAAGAAAATCGCCGATTTATACGAAATAAAAAACAGTGATGAGGTTATTAAAAAGTTTATCGATGTATATGTTAAATTTGTCAAGGAAGATTATCAAAGCCGATATAAAGATGTAAATGTAAAATTAGTCGAATTTGTTGGAGATAAAAATAGCGATGTCAAAATAATCTGGGGCGATTGCTTAAAAGCGCTTAAAGGGATGAAATCTGAATCGATTCATTTAATGGTAACCTCACCACCTTATTATAATGCCCGCGATTATTCCCATTGGAAAAATCTTAACGATTATTTGGGAAATATGCGAGATATAATCACGGAATCATATCGCGTTCTCGACAATCATCGAGTATTCGTTTTTAATGTCGGCGACATTTTCGACAATGACAACTTGACCACTAAATCTACTTGGGGTAAAAGAAGATTGCCGCTCGGAGCTTATTTCACAAAAATATTCGAGGAGGAAGGTTTCACATTCGTAGATGATTTCATCTGGGATAAGGGTGAAGTCCAAACCGAAAGGCACAAAAATGGAGATAAACCATATCCATTCTACCAATATCCTGCAAATTGCTACGAACACATTTTAATTTTTCACAAACATAGATTGGATAGAACTCGCTACCCCTGTCCTGTTTGCGGAACATTAAAAGTCAATGGAAATGCCCAGTCTGAAATCGGATTGATGAGTTGGGAATGCAAGAATCTCGAATGTTTTAAGCGAAGTAAAAGCAATCGTGGGAAAAGATTTTCCCTCAAAACGATAATGACTCAATCTCATCAAAGCGAAAAGCACGAGATTCCCGATGAGTTTATCAAAAAATGGCGAAAAGATATAGTTAGATTTTCACCCGTAATAAAGATAAATAGCAAAGGCGAAAATAAACTTGGACATACAGCGCCATTTCCTGAAGATATTCCCGAGTTTGCGGTAAGAATGTTTTCTTATGCCGGCGAACGAGTATTAGATCCTTTTGCAGGCAGTTTTACATCGGCGATAGTCGCGAAAAAATTGAACCGAATCGGTATCGGTATCGAGATAAATAAAAAAATGTTTCGCGATGCGATAATCACAAATATAAATAGAAAACTTCAACCAAATTTAT
>JAGGZE010000048.1 GCA_021162205.1 bacterium | reverse complement strand
TCGGCAAATCTTTTGACCATCTGAGCATCGGGTTCGTTCGGCGATTTGTCGATTACGCAGTTGATTTTTATCGGTGAAAGTCCTGCATTTTCGGCGGCTTTTATCCCTTCGAGAACATCGTTCAAATTGCCTACTCGTGTGATATAATGATACCGCTCTGGGTCGAGAGTATCCAGACTTATATTCACTCGCATTAGACCCGCATCGGCGAGTCCTTCTGCATATTTCGATAGCAAAATGCCATTTGTGGTCATCGCTAAATCCTCGATGCGATGGATTTCGGCGAGCATTTTTACGAGTTCGACAACATCTTTGCGGACAAGCGGTTCGCCGCCTGTAATTCTGACCTTATTTATCCCGAGTTCGACTGCGACCTCGACAAAATCCCGAATTTCCTCGTATCGCATTATTTTCTCGTGCGGGATAAATCGAATGCCATCGGCGGGCATACAGTATCGGCAGCGAAGATTGCATCTGTCGGTTATCGAAACCCGCAGATAGGTGATTTTGCGACCATATTTGTCAATCAATGGCATACGAACAGTCTCACATCGACAGGTGAATTTTTATCGATTTTCGCCACTCCACGCGGGATGCAAATCGCACCATCGGCATCGATGAACGATGCGATATGTCCCGAACCATTGTATTCGATTGTTCGGATTTTGCCATCATCGGTGATTTTGACAGGAATCCAACTCGCACGAGCGGTTTTATTTCGTGAAATCGTCTGTTCGAGCGGAAGTGATATTTTAATCGGATTGTAATTATGCCCCATCATTTTGAACAGGAACGGCTTTACGAATAACTCGAAACTAATCAGTGTAGATACGGGATTTCCCGGCATTCCCCATACTATTTTTTCGCCGACGACTCCGAATGTAGTAGGTCTGCCCGGTTTGATTGCTATTCTATCGAAAAGTATTTTAACGCCATTTTTCCGGAAAATCTGCGGAACGATATCGTAATCGCCCATCGAAACACCGCCTGTGATAATGACTAAATCGCATTCTGCGAGCGCCGTTTTGAAAACTTTATCGATTTTCTCAAAATCATCGCCGATAAGCCCGTAGTATTTATATTCCGCACCGACCTGCTCGATTTTCGCCATCAACTCGTAGCTGTTGACATTTCTTGTCTGCGATAGAGTCGGCTTTTTATCGGGTTCGACAATCTCGTCGCCAGTGGATATTATCGCGACCATCGGCTTTTTCGCCACCGACACTCGCACTTTCCCGACCGCTGCAAGAATCGCTATATGCTGGGGATAAAGTATTTTCCCTTTTCGCAAAATTATATCTCCAGAATGAACATCCTCACCCTTTTTCGCAATATTCGAAACTGTGTCCTTTCCAACAAATCTAATTTTATTCTCGCCGACCTTTTGCGTTTGCTCGACCATTATCACAGTATCCGCTCCCTCGGGGACAATCGCTCCTGTCATAATTTTTGCACACTGGTTCTCCCCTATTTTTCGCTGTGGCACAGTTCCCGCAGGAATTTCCTCGATAACAGTCAGCTCATTGCCGATATCGGGGCGTCGGCAAGCATATCCATCCATCGCTGCCCTGTTAAATGGCGGCATATCGACATCGGAAATCACATCCTCGGCGAGAATACGACCGAGAGAATTTTGCAGGCTGACCGTTTCCGACCCGATGAATTTCGCATATCCGATAGCGGTTTCAAATGCTCGCTCAAATGGCAATAGCTCTCTGTTGACCTTTCTATTTAGCGGGTTTTCATCATTTAAAATTTTCATTTCGCCTCCTAAAATTATTGAAATGTAAGATGTAAAAAAGTTAGTGAATTGCAACAGAATTTGTTAAATAAATTGTCGAATATCATTCGAGTTAACAAATCGGAAATCGATTATGGGATAAAAAAGATTAGTGAAAGAATTCCCTTCGACACCAAAAGGTTTTTCCTGAAACAAGAAAAATTCTATCTGAAAAGTCGAGCGTTATTATTGGGGGGCAAGGAGTTAGAGGAATGCATAAAATCAGGCAGGATGGGGAATGTGATAACGGTTTGGATATGGCTCGTAGCGGATTTAAACGCACACCCCTTTCATTTCAGCACAAAGGTAGCATACATACTACTACTTTTCAATAAGGTAATTACCCGCTATGAGCTATATACTGTGTTACCTGCTGGCTTTTCTTTATATCCAGTAATTTATTTTGTAATCGTTTATTTCTTATTATAATTCTAAAGTATGGGCATTTTCCATTTATTGATAAATCTTTTCCGTCATTTCCTTTTCTGAACTTAATTATTTCAAATTGTTCCAGGTTGAATTTATGTAGAAATGTTATAGGCACACCCATATATCCTTCATAATCCATTGGTATGTCCTTTGTTCTATTAACATTAATAGCATCAAAATTATCATATTTAGGATAGTCGATTTCATTTCCATAGTATCTTTTTGTAAGAATAATATCTTCGTGTCGTTTAAAAGTATCTAAATTAGTCAGCCATAAAGCATTGTTTGGCGATATTATTCTGTTTCCGAAACTATCTATTAGAGTTTCTGTGCCAAAAAGTTCATAATGTTCAGGGACAATAAAACCAGAAATGCCTCTTCCAAGATTTATACCTAACCATACCTTATTTTCTTTAATTAATTTAAAAATTTCTTTATAAGTAATAGCATTAATGTTACCAATAATCAAAAACTTCTTATTGTATTTAACTAATTGTGCAACATATTCTCTGAATAATGAAAATGGGGGATTAGTAACTACAATATCTGATTGTTTTAATAATTCAATACTTTCAGCACTTCTGAAATCTCCATCTCCTTTAAAATGGATAATGTCAGTTGAAGTTGGTATAATTTTTTCTTTTTCTGCGCCGGTATATTCATAAAAAAAACCACTTTCAACATCTTTTGTGTTGAATAAATTCCTTTCTTGTTTAACATAACAGGATGATATTAATTTTTTCAAACCCAATTCTTTGAAATTTAGTGCAAAATATTTATAAAAATTACTAATTCGCGGGTCATCGCAATTGCAATAAACTACTTTATTTTTAAAATGAGCTTTATAATGTTGTAATTCTCTTTCTATATCTACAAGTTGGGTATAAAATTCATCACTTTTTGATTTTTTAGCTTTATGAAGTATCTTATTTGTTGCGTTTCTTGCCATTATTATATGCTACTTTTTATTATTAGTTATTTGATTAAATAATTCTCTTCCTAATATTTTGAGAGAGGTTTTAGAAATTTCAATCATAATATCAAACATTTTTTTAGCATCCCATCTTTCTCCATTTCCTTGTGTATATATAGAAGTTGCTTGTAGCATAATGGTTTTGTCTTTATGTTTGACAAATTTATTTTCACACAAATTGGTGTTAATCGGCATTCCATAATTTGCAGATGTCAATCGGTCTAATCTGTTTAACATTCCTGAATCATATTCAAGTTTAACAACCCTACCATCAGGTCTTTTAATTGAAATAGTTTCTGTCAAAAAATTTGAACCTTCCAAAAATAAGACATAAGGAAAATGAGATTCAGACAACATATAATTAGCTATTTCCGATATATTTTTATGAGACCTTTCTATTGCATTACCGGCAGCCATCAAGTCTTGATCGTTATTTTTACCAACTAATTTTCCTTTTTTGATATTTTCAATATCTTTTCCTTGATGTTTAGCTTCTGATACTAATACTACTCTCCAATTATTATTATCGTCTTTTACTTCAATTATTCCACCGTCAGGTTTAATGCTGGAATTTGGCACAAAAAGGGTTTGTCCTAATTCAGGATCAACTTTTTTTAAGGCTTCATTTATTTCTTCTTTTTTAAGCTCTTTTCTGTGCCGAAAAGATAATTGAGGGAACTCTTTTTCAAGCTGTTCAATCACAAGTTGTGATATTTTACCAACTGTCAAATCATGCAATTTTGCTTCGTCTCCAAATATACCCTCAACTCCATGAGATTTTTTATGTTGATTTGTTAATCTTTTTGATTGATTTTTTTTAGCCATATCGTATATTTCCACTGTTTTATACAAAAATATTTTTTTTAAAACATGAAACAAATTTTCTCGTTAATAATTTCAACTATGCTTTCGTCGCGATTTTGCAGGTAACGATTGTGTATAGTTATTGTTCTCCTCATTTCCTTTGGGTGAGTGAATTATATTTTTTAAACTTTCACCGATTTACACCACCTCCATATCCTGCGCCGTTCCTTGCTCTGCCAATGACCTTTGCCCCCGCCGCAGTGGGATGAAACGTTCACTAATGTAATATATAAGTTTCATCAGAAATTTTGTCAATATTTTTACATTAATATTTCACAATAATATCCGCATATTTTTCAACTTGCTTGGCAATCGGCTTTATACTCGAATTTTCTTTCTTAATGAGTATAAATAACGAAGGTGATACATATTTTGCCAAAGTCGTCGATTCGCATAAGATTATCGAATCTTTTGGAATATTTACAATAATTTTATCTATTGCTTCCATTAAATTTTGTTCGGTCGTGCGAATCAAAAACGATTTTTTAGCACCGGCGGCAAGAAATCTCGATGTATCCTTTTCACGATGGGGATTTTGCTCCTCTACAATCTCAAATTTCTTGTTAGATATATCGCCGTCTTCCGATATGGAAATTTTAATCGCATAGACATTTTGCTGGCAGGAATATTTTCTAATAATTTTCGATACGAGAGTTGTTTTCCCCATATTTTTTCCTGTCGAACCGATTATAATCATATTCGGGATATTTAGCATATTATCCCCCGATAAATTTTGCAGCGCTCGCCTTAAAACTCACCCAGATATCTTTTCCGTAATCGATATCGAGCAATTTTAGTGATTCTTTCGTAATCAACGCCGAAATTTCGACACCGATATCGACAGTTATCTCGACACCGAGTTTGGCGTGAGCGATATCGATAACTTTGCCACGAAAATTATTTCTCGCACTGCTTTTTGTTGGATTGTTCGAAATTATTATATCTTCGCTGCGCAAAATCAGGAAACCCACGCCGGATTTGGCATCGCTCAAAATGTGAAAAGTTAAATCTTCGATGTTAAAATCGGATATATCTTCATTCGATTTATTTTTGATTACGATTTTCCCACGATAGAAATTTTTGATTCCAATGAAATTTGCAACAAATTGCGATTTTGGATGTCGAAATATTTCATCGGGCGTGCCGATTTGCGATATTTTACCATTTTCCATAATCCCGATTCGGTCTGCAAGCGATATCGCCTCCTGATAATCGTGAGTAATATGAACGATTGTCTGCCCATCTCTATTGATTTTCCTCAAAATCGATTTGATTTTCTCCCTAAAATTTACATCGAGTGAGGACAGCGGTTCATCTAAAAGTAAAATTTTCGGATTTGTTATTAAAGTTCTTGCAAGTGCTACTTTTTGTAGTTCACCACCTGATAATGTATTTATTTTCCTATATAACAATGAGTTAATATTAAATTTATCGACTATTTTATTAAGTTTATCTCGTATCTCCTTTTTACTATTATGATTACATTTCAATGGATATATAATATTCTCGCGCACATTCATATGTGGAAACAAGCTATCGTCTTGATAAACTATGCCGATATTTCGCTTTTGGATTTTTTTATTTGAAATGTTTTCGCTATCGAGAAAAATTTTACCTTCATCTGGTTCGATAAGCCCTGCAATACTTTCCAGCAGAACTGTCTTGCCTATTCCAGATTCGCCGAGCAAAACGAAATATTCTCCATCCTCGACATCGAATGAAATCTTTTGCAATTCAAAATCGCCGAGTTTTACCGATATTTTATCGAGTTTCAACATAGTTTTTCTTCTTCGCTAAAATTCTTAAAATGACAAATAAAATCAAGCAAATCGTTATAAACAGGACAGCGACAGGTCTCGCATACTTCAATCCATACGATGTGAATCTCTCCCATATCAACACGGGAGTTATCATCGGGTGATACGCTATAATCACGACTGCTCCGAATTCGCTCATCCCGCGTGCCCACATCATCACGAGTCCCGACAGAATTCCACGCCATGCAAGCGGTAATGATATAGTAAAAAAAACACGGACAGGACTGGCTCCGAGAGTCATCGCAACTTTTTCCAATCGCTCGGGAACACCGCCGAATGCATCTCTTGCAGAATTTATTAGAAATGGAATGCTCACAAATGCCATAGCGAGCATTATCCCAGCTGGTGCACTTATAAAACCGAATCCAATTTTTTTCGCGAGATTGCTTAAAATAGTGCCTTTAACTACGATACCGAGAATGGCGATGCCTGCGGCAGAATGCGGTATCACAATCGGCAGGTCGATTAAACCATTCACTAATCCTTTCAGCGGAAACGACTTACGAGCCAAAATATACGATAATGGTATAGCAAATATCGAAAATATAAGTGTCATCGCAATCGATGTCCATATAGTCAACCAAATACTGCTGCAAACCTCGGAATCCTGCGCAGTTTCTGCAAATTGCGATGGCTCCGTGTTCACAAACAAACCGACAAGCGGCGCGAGAATGAATAGCAGAACTATCCCGCCTAAAAATATCAAAATGAGTTGGAATATGTCGATTTTATTTTTTTGCATTTTCGATTTTCGGCTTAGCGGCAAATTGCTTCAGAGCATCGGGAATTTTATCATAAGTTCTCGTGGACGATGGCACAATCGCTTTCTGACCGTTTTTCTCCATTATCGACGAACCTTTGTCACCGAGTAAAAATTTAGCAAATTCGATTGCTAATTTCTTATGTGGAGCATTTTTTGGAATAGTCGAACCATAGACCATCGGAGCACCGAATTTCTCGATATATTCCCCCGGCTTTTTCCCTGTGATTTTCACCGAAACGGTTCTATACAAATCAGCAAAATCTGGATTGCCGAGATTTATTTCATCGGGCAGGTCGATAAATTTCAATCGATGTTGCTGTGCAACAGAACGATATAAAAAAATATAATCTATCACACCTGTTTCCAGCAGTGCGAGAAGGTCGGTTTCTTTGGGACGCATATATTTTTCATCTTTTGCAAGCAGTTTGTCTGCGAGCCATTTTTTAATATAGTATTTTTCGGCAAGTTTAATAGTCATTACGGTTCGGTATCCGCAAGGGTCTGAATTTGGGTCCGACCGTCCGAAATGGATTTCTTTATCGAGTAGAATATCGAACCAATTGGCAGCAGTTATATCATTCGCTTTTAGTGATTTTTCTGTGAATGCGATACACATCTGGTTTGTAGCGAATTTTATATACCAATCGGCGTATTCGGGAATGAGTAAATTATCGATTACGGAATAATCTGCCGATGCGAATATATCGCATTCTCGTTTCAAATCTGATATTTTTCTCGCGCAGGTTCGACTTCCAGCGGATTCTCTAAAAATTTTCACATCTGGATGATTTTTTTTAAATTCTCGAGCAATTTCCTTAAATGGCACAGAAAGACTGCCTGCGTGGAAAATTATCAATTCGTTATTCTTTTTAGAGTTATTGTCACAACCCGAAATGAAAAAAGTTAAAATAATAGCAAAAATGAATAATTGGAATATTCTATTTATCATAAGTATCACATTATATAATTGTGTGTTATAGTTTTTACTTAATCTTTTTTATAATATATCTATTGCAACTATATTTCATTAACAATGTTACATCGATTTTATAATATGTTTTTTAAATGCACTATCGATTCCTCTATCG
>JAGGZE010000098.1 GCA_021162205.1 bacterium | reverse complement strand
TTTTTTAATTAAAATAATGTTGATTTTTTAATTCGATTATTGTAATTTATTTTTAATTCGATGCTTCATTTATTTTTGCTTATCCGGAGGGAATTATGACTAAAAATTTCGTTCATCTGCATAATCATACGATATACAGTCTTCTCGATGGCGCCTGCCGTCTCGATGAACTTACCCAAAAAGCTTATGAACTCGGTATGCCCGCAATTGCGATAACCGACCATGGCAATATGTTCGGTGCTCTCGAATTTTATGAAACCGCTAAAAAAACAGGTGTTCATCCAATTATCGGACAGGAATTTTATACCGCTCCGGGAAGCATGACTCAAAAGGGCAATTCATCGAAAAGCGGACAGCTAAATTATCATCTGACAGTTATTGCAATGAATAATAAAGGATATAAAAATCTTATAAAACTTTCATCCATCGCTTATGTCGAGGGTTTTTATTATAAACCGCGAATCGATAGAGAAATTTTAGAAAAACATTCCGAGGGACTTTTCATTCTATCTGGATGCCTCAAAGGTGAAATACCTTGGAAAATTTTACAGGGCGATATCGATGGTGCAAAAGAAACCGCTCGATGGTTTCTCGAAAGATTTGGCACCGAACATTTTTTCATCGAACTTCAGAACCACGGAATCGAAAAAGAGAAAAAGGTTTTGCCAAAACTCATTCAACTCGCCAAGGAAATGGGCATTCGTATGGTCGCAACAAACGATACTCACTATATCAATGCTGAGGACCACGATTTTCACGATAAAATGCTGTGTATCCAGATGGACAAAGCAGTCGACGACCCCGATAGAATGAAATTTGGCACTAACGAGTTTTATTTGAAATCGCCGGCTGAAATGCAGGAACTTTTCGGCGAAATTCCCGAATCTCTGGATAATACTCTTTGGATTGCCGAACGCACCGATGTCGAAATCGAAACGGGTAAAATGAGTCTGCCTCAATGTCCTATTCCTACAGGTTTCGATTCTGTCGATGATTTTATCGACCAAAAAGCTCACCAAGGACTCGAACAAAGGTATCCTAAAATCACTAAAAAAATTCAGGACAGACTCGAATACGAACTTAAAATTATCAAGGAAATGAATTTTTCCAGTTATTTTGCGATTGTTGCGGATTTCACCGATAATGCGCGAAAACTCGGTGTCTGGGTCGGTCCAGGTCGAGGTTCTGGGGCTGGAAGTCTTGTGGCATATTGTCTCGGTATCACAAATATCGACCCGATGAAATATGAACTGCTTTTCGAAAGATTTCTAAATCCCGAACGAGTATCTATGCCCGATTTCGATATCGATTTCGACGATTTATACCGCGAACGGGTAATCGAATATACAAAAAATCGATATGGCGAAGAAGCTGTCTGTCAGATTATCACATTCAATACTCTTAAGGCGAGAGCGGCAATCAAGGATATCGGAAGGATTTTTCGGCTGCCATTCAAGGATGCCAATACTATCACAAGCTTTATTCCAGAGGGTCAGAAAATTACTATCGACGAAGCTATCAAAACATCGCCGCCACTTGCCAAACTATACAGAGAAGATGAACGAGTTAAAAAAGTTATCGATTACGCTAAAAAAATCGAGGGATTCCCAAGAAATGCTGGGGTTCACGCTGCTGGAGTTGTTATTACTCCCGGTCCACTCACGGATTTCGTGCCGCTTTGCAGAAGTTCTAAAAAAGAAATCACCACACAGTTCGATAAGGACTCACTTGAAAAAATTGGATTGCTGAAAATGGATTTTCTAGGTTTGACAACTCTTTCGATTATTCGTGAATGTGTGAATTTAATCGAAATCGAATGTGGTGAAAAAATTGAAATCGATAAAATCCCCGAAGATGATAAAAAAGTATTCAAGATTTTTGCAAGCGGTGAAACGACAGGCATATTCCAGTTTGAAAGCGAGGGTATGCGTAGATATTTGAAACAACTCAAACCCGACTCTATCGAGGACCTTATCGCTATGAATGCACTTTATAGACCTGGTCCGATGAAATATATCGATAGCTATATTGCCAGAAAATGCGGCAGTGAAAAAGTATCTTATCCTCATCCCGATGTCGAAGATGTTCTTAAAGGAACTTATGGAATAGCTGTATATCAGGAACAGATTATGCTTTTGGCTCAAAGACTTGCTGGATATTCATTGGGGCAAGCCGATATTCTTCGTCGAGCTATCGGCAAGAAAAAAGCTGAAATAATGGCTCAACAGCGCGATAATTTCATCGAAAAAGCGGTGAAAAAAGGGCTATCCCAAAAAATGGCGAAAAAAGTATTCGATATTATCGAGGAATTTGCAGGTTACGGTTTTAATAAATCTCACAGCACCGCTTATGCAGTTCTCGCATACCAAACGGGCTATCTGAAATACTATTATCCCAAAGAATTTATGGCAGCGAATTTGACATTCGCTAAAAGTGAAAAACATACCGAAGAGTTAATGCACGAGTGCAAACGGTTGAATATTACGATATATCCCCCCGATATAAATAAAAGTTTCGAGTATTTTACTGTCGAGGGCGATGGTATCAGGTTCGGATTCGGCAAAATAAAAAATTTGGGGCATTCGATAATCGAATCGATTGTGAAAACTCGAAATGACATCGGTGGAAAGTTCGATGGTATTTTCAATTTCGTCGAATCGGTCGATGGCTCGGTTCTCAATAAGAAATCTTTTCTCGCACTCGTCGATTCGGGTGCATTCGATTCACTCGGTGTGGAACGAAGTGTGGTATATGCGTCGTTCGAGCTTTTGCAAAGATGGCATCAGCAAATAGAGCAGCAGGAAAAGAGTCTTATGGATTCGCTTTTCGCAGACGATGAAAATAATGGTGTTGGAAATAAACCGCATCTTATCGATATCGCACCCTGGCAACCTCTCGATAGACTCGAACACGAAAGAGATGTGCTTGGAGTATATCTTTCAGGACATCCATTAGACCATTTTCAGGATGAACTAAAAACCTTTACGAGTGGACCGATAGAAAATATTTTGAAATTCGCACCGGATTCGAGAGTTCGTGTAGCGGGTTTGGTATCATCGCTCTCGATATCGAAAAAGAAAAACAAAGATGGCAAACAGACAGGAATCGTTATCCTGCAGGATATAACCGCCAGAATTAAAGTCATAATATTCGGGGATGTTTTCGAAAAATACCGCTCGAATATCGGTAAAGGCGGTCTTGTATGGTTCGAGGGACATCTCAAAGCCGATATCGATTCACAAATTCTTATCGCCGAGCAGGTTATTCCACTCGGGCAAATTATGAAAAAATTCTGCAAGGGTATCCATATCAAATTCCCCGCAGATGAAGATAGGGGAAAGTTGAAGAAAATCGTCACACTGCTGAAAAAACATAATGGCGATATTCCATTAAATCTTCATATAGAAACAAAAGAAAAGACCTATCGTGCTGTTTCAGTCGATTTTTCCACGAATGGCTCGAAAAGTTTAATCGAGAAATTGCGCTCGATTATCGGTGAAGAATCCGTTTGGATTTCATAGAAAATCCACATCGAAATATCTTACAAGTAAATCGAGAAAGTAGTCTTCGGAAAGTAAAAATACTTCTAATTTTAAGTTATCGACGCAACTCCATCCCATTTTCGATATAATTTTGCCACCGAAATAGCAGCCCCCGGCTGTTTTTATTCATTCTTCTTTGCGATTGCAAGTTTGACGAGATTATAGAATAATGGTTCGGGCTTCTCGAGTTTTGAAATCAGTTCGGGATGATATTGAACCGCCATAAAGAATGGATGCTCGGGCAGTTCGAGAATTTGCATAATGTTTTCCTGCGGCTCGAACCCGGAAAATCGCATACCGAAGTTTTCCAATTTTTCGACATACTCGGGATTGACCTCGTATCTATGTCTGAACCGCTCACGGATTATATCGGATTTATATATTTTTTGGGCGAGTGTTTTCGGTTTTATATGGACATCTTGCCCACCGAGTCGCATCGTTCCGCCTTTTTTCTTCAATCCTTTCTGCGATGGCAGAAGACAAATAACAGGATGCTCGACATCGATACCCTCCTCGATAGCTTCGGTTGTGTGCGCTCCCAAAAGACCGCAGACATTGCGAGCAAATTCGATTACTGCGAGTTGCATTCCATAGCATATTCCGAGAAATGGGATATTATTTTCCCTGCAATATTCGATAACATCGATTTTGCCCTCGATACCTCGCAATCCGAATCCTCCTGGGACAATAACGCCCTGAATATCCTCGAGAGTTTTTTCGACTGTCAGTTTGCCCTGCTCGATTTTCGTGGTCTCTATCCATTTGAGTTTGACTCTCGTTTTCAGGTGAGCGCCCGAATGGATTAACGCCTCGATAATCGATGCGTAGGAATCGTGAAGGTCGGTATATTTCCCGCAGACCGCGATTGTGATTTCATTTTCGGGATGAAGAATCGCGTCGACAAGTTTTTGCCATTTCGCAAGTTTCGGCGGCGAATAAATTTTCAATTTCTTGTGAAGCAATCCAGTTAAATTTTGCTCATCGTAAAGTATCGGTATTTCATACACGGTTTTTACATCTTGCCCCGAGATGACAGCTTCCGGCGGAATATTGCAGAACAATGAAATTTTCTGCTTAACCTTTTGCGTAAGCAATTTCGGTGAACGAGCGATAATAATATCTGGACGAATTCCCCGCTCATTGAGAAGTTTCACACTTTGCTGAGTGGGTTTAGTCTTATGTTCGCCGAGACTCGCCGGCACGGGGACATAAGTCAGATGGATATAAACGATGTTATCTTGACCGACCTCCTGCCCGAGCTGCCTAACCGCTTCGATGAAAAGTTCGTTCTCTATATCGCCGACAGTTCCGCCGATTTCGATTAGCACGATATCGGGTTTTTCCATTTCTGCTACTCTTTTGAAATGATTTTTAATTTCATTCGTAACATGCGGAATAAGTTGAACTGTTTTGCCGAGAAAATCGCCCTTGCGTTCCTTTTCGAGTATTCGCCAATAGACCTTGCCCATCGTTAGATTCCAGTCGCTTTTGCCTGTAACACCGAGAAATCGCTCGTAATGACCGAAATCCATATCGACCTCGCCGCCATCGTCGAGAACGAAAACCTCGCCATGCTCGATTGGATTCATCGTGCCGGGGTCGGTATTTAAGTAGCCATCGCATTTTATTGGAACGACATGCAATTTCGAGGACAGCAGATGACCGACACTTGCAGTTGCAATGCCTTTGCCGAGTCCCGAAAGAACTCCGCCTGTGATTACTATATACTTTGCAGATTGAGGCATTTTAATATTTTTTTCCCATTCTGATAGAATAAAAACGATGTTTCGATTTTATGCAAGAGTTTTTTTTACTTATATGAGATATTATAGACCATTGTAATTCAATAAATAATAATCGTAATACATAAATAAATATTGAATTACGATAAAAAATACTTGACAATTATTAATTCATCTATAAATTGATATTTGGAAGATAAAAGTTCAACTCAAAAAGGAGGTTTATGATGGAACAAATCAAAAGAAACAGCCGAATCGTTAGGATTTTTGCTCAATTAGGCATCTATTTTGCGATTTTGGGAGCGATTTTTGTAATTTTTATGATGATAGAAACACCTGCAGGAACGAATTTGTCCATACATCATATAAATATTCCAATGAACAGTCTACCTATGTGGGATAAAATTGCAATTAGTATAATCATATTTTGTTTTTTGGCAGTATTTCTTATGGCATGTATTTATCTCAAAAAACTTTTTGCACTATACGAGCAAGGAATAATTTTCGATGATAAAAATGTAAAATATATGCGTGGTTTTTCGTATTCCATAATTTTGTATAGTATCGTGAATTCATTTTCTGGTATAGTCCCGCCGACCCACAAAATTTTTGAACCGGATCTTGTAAGTTTTATTATCGGGGTTATTTTTCTCGTGATTTCGATGGTCATCGACGAAGGAAGGAAAATTAAACAGGAACAGAATTTAACAGTTTGATGAGGTGGTAAAAATGGCGATTATAATAACACTCGATGTGATGCTTGCCATAAGAAAGATGAGATTAAACAACCTTGCAGAGAAAGTAGGAATTACACCTCAAAATTTATCCATACTGAAAACGGGAAAGGCAAAAGCCATAAGATTGCATACACTCGATGCGATATGTAAAACTCTCGAGTGTCAACCTGGCGATATTTTAAAATACATATCCGATGACGAAGTGAAATCCTGAATCGACCTTTTTCTTTCAGATTTCACTTACTATTTGTTCGGTTTCGTTTGCGATAACGAGTTCCTCATTGGTTGGAACCACAAGTGTTCGCACGGATGCATCGTCGGTGGAAATATCCATAGTTATTCCAATTGCGGATTCATTTTTCTGTTCGTCGATTTTAATTCCGAGAAATTCGAGATTTCTAATAATTTTGCGACGAATAAATGGAGAATTTTCACCAGCACCTGCGGTGAAAACTAAAGTATCGAGACCACCCATTGCAGCGGCATAAGCTCCGATATATTTTCTAATGCGGTATGTATATACATCGAGTGCGAGTTTCGCCTGCATATCGCCACTTTCCGATGCTTCGATAACATCCCGTATATCGTTAGACTTTCCAGAAATTCCTAAAATTCCCGATTTCTTATTGAAAAAATTATTCGCATCCGCAGGTGTCATATTCATATGTTCCATAACGAACATCACGATTGCGGGGTCCATATCACCTGTTCGAGTTCCCATAACGAGACCCTCGAGTGGAGTGAAACCCATCGATGTATCGACAGATTTGCCATTTTTCACAGCGGTCATCGATGCACCATTACCGAGATGAGCTGTGATAATTTTCAGCTTCTCGATAGGTTTGCCTAAAAATTCCGCAGCTCGATGAGCGACATAATAATGACTTGTTCCGTGAAAACCGTATCGGCGAATTTTTTGAGTTTTATATAAATCGTAGGGAAGTGCATAGATAAACGCATAAGGTTCCATCGTTTGATGAAATGCCGTATCGAAAACCGCAACCTGTGGAATATTCGGCATAAGTTTTTGACAAGCCTCGATACCCATCAAATTCGGTGGATTATGCAATGGAGCGAGCGGAATGCACTCTTTTACAGCGTCTATCACATCGTCGGTAATAAGTGCAGATTCGGCAAATTTCTCGCCGCCGTGAACGACTCGATGTCCCACGGCATCGATTTGTTCGATATTTTCGATAATCCCGTGTTCGGAATCGACGAGTGCATCGAGAGCGAGTTTAACCGCATCGTTATGGTCGATTTTGCCATCGGGACAATAGTCGTATTTTTTATCGCCCGCTCTGTGTTCGAGTTTGGGATTATCTATACCGATTCTCGATACAAGTCCTTTCGCCAGCATACCGGTGCTTTTGGTGTCCCACAGTTGATATTTCACCGATGAACTGCCCGAGTTGAGTATCAAAATTACCATCGTCGCTCCTTTGTTAATTGAATAAAACTTGAAAATATAGAGTAATTAAAATTATAAGCAAGCAATTTATAAGAAATTATTTTTGAGAGAAACCTCTTTTAGAAAACAGACTTAGAATGAATTTCGACTTTGTCGGAAGACCCCGACTTCATCGGGATTCAGAAAAAAGCAATGCGAAGAAAACACCTTAAAGGTGTTGAAATATTATTTTGCTCGAGCGGGTGCAACAAGGAATGTCCCGACTTGTCGGGGCAGGGAAGTTGCACAATAAAAACAGGCGAATGCCTGCGAATGGGTGGGGATTTCCCTTATCCTAAATCCTTCTCATAGTGAATGGGAGAAGGACTTTAAGGAAATGCTCGGCATCTGTTCCTTCTCCCACTTGTTGGGAGAAGGTGTCCCGACTGGTCGGGACGGATGAGGGAACCTGCGGTTCTTTTTAATTGGTTGAAATGTTATTTTGCTCGAGCGGATTTCACGGAAACCCCCTGAAACCTTGCTGACACACGGTTTCTGTCCCCCTTATTAAGGGGGACAGCGAGCGAAACGAGCAGGGGGTTGAAATGTTATTTTAATTGAGCGGGTGCAACAAGGAATCCCGTCTGGACGGGAGAAAAGTTGCAC
>JAGGZE010000033.1 GCA_021162205.1 bacterium | reverse complement strand
TTTTGAGACATTCGCCTCTTTTTAATGGCGACTTTTCTGACAATCGAGTTGTCATTCATTGTCGCCGAACCATTCGGTTCTTTTAATTGGTTGATAATTTATTTTGAATGAGCAGGTGCAACAGGGAATTTCACTATAGTGAAAGGGAAGTTGCACAAAGAAGACACCCGAAGGGGTGCAGGCGAACGCCTGCCCGAAGGGGTGGCGTTGCAAAGGAATGACAACTTTGTTGTCAGGTCCCGACTTCATCGGGATTCAGAAAAACGCAACGCACAAAAAACACCTAAAAGGTGAACGGAGAAACAATGAACGATGTTCAATATCAAGAACCGCAAAACAGGATACCGATAAATCAGGTCGGTGTGAAGAATTTAAATTATCCTATAAGGGTTTTGGACAGGCGGAACGAGTTCCAAAGCACAATCGCCGAGATAGCGATGTTCGTGGATTTGCCCGAGAAATTTCGCGGGACGCATATGAGCCGATTTATCGAGATTTTGAACAAATATACGAGCGAAATTGCATATAAAGAACTTCGTCCCGTTCTCGAGAAAATGTTAAAAGTTTTCGATGCGCGATGTGCTCACCTTTCGATGAAATTCCCATATTTTATCGAGAAGCAAGCACCTGTCAGCAAAACGCCATCGCTGATGAAATACGATGTTTTTTTCGATGCGAAACTTTCAGATACTTACGAGTTCGAACTCGGCGTGAAAGTCCCGGTGCTTACGCTTTGTCCTTGCTCGAAAGAGATTTCCGACAGGGGCGCACACAACCAGCGAGCGTCCATCACAATCACGATAAAATTCGCCGAATTCGTATGGCTGGAGGAATTGATAGATATAGCAGAACAATCCGCAAGTTCGCCGGTTTATTCGCTTCTAAAACGCCCCGATGAGAAATTCATCACCGAGAAATCCTACGATAACCCGAAATTTGTCGAGGATGTTGTCAGAGATGCGGTGAAAAAATTGAATGACGATGACAGAATAACCTATGCGAAAATCGAGGCGGAAAGTTCGGAGTCGATTCATAACCATAATGCCTATGCGATGATAGAGTTGCAAAAATGAGTTTTTCATATCCACAGGCGAACGATTATTTGAACTCGCTATACGATTACGAGACCGATGCAAATCGTCAGTCATCGCCGCTGTTTCATCTTAAATCTATCGCGAAATTATTGGACAAACTCGGTGAGCCATACAGGAAATATCGGGTGATACATATCGCAGGCACTAAGGGCAAGGGTTCAGTCGCGGCGATGCTCACATCGATTGCAGTCGAATCGGGATTATCGGTCGGCACATATATTTCACCGCATTTGCAAAATATTCGTGAGCGGATTCAATTGGCTGGCAAGCCGATAGCCGAGCAAGATTTCGCCGATGCGATTTTTGCTGTCAGCAGTGTAATCGGTGAGCGCCCAAAAGAATATGCTACATTTTTCGAGGTTTTAACTGCGGCAGCTTTCTGGATTTTCGCTCGAAAGCGTGTGGATATCGCGATTATCGAATCTGGACTCGGCGGAAAGTTCGATGCCACAAATATTGTCGAACCAGATGTCGCCATTATCACACGAATCGGGCTCGACCATACGGATAGACTGGGAAACACTTTTACGGAAATTGCTCGTGATAAATCGCAGATTATCAAATCGGGTGCAATTGCCATTGTCGGCAAGCAAAACGACGAGGCACTTTCGCCGATAATCGAGAGAATCGATGAGGTCGGAGCAAAATCGTTTATATCGGGTAGAGATTTCGATATTTTTGTCAATAAATCCACGCTCGATGGAATAGATGTCACATTTCAATCCGATGATGATAAATTCGATTACACTGTTCCATCGATGGGAAAATTTCAAGGCGAGAATTCGGCAGTGGCAATTATGTCGGCAAAAGCATTGGCTTTCGAGAAGCAAAATATAATCGCAGGCATCGGCAAAGTTAAAATTCGCGGGCGAATGGAGATTTTTCAAAAAAATCCACTCGTGATAGTCGATGGTGCACATAATCCATTATCTGCTGCAGCAACCGCTTTTGAAATTTTCGACCTTGGACTTGCACCCGCGATATTCGTTATCGGGATAAATCGCCCGAAAGATTTCGCTAATATGCTTAAATACTGGTCTAAAATTGCCAAATATTTTATATTTACCAAATCCGACAGTCCACGAGCGTATTCGCCCAAAATGCTTGCTAATTTTGCCGAGCACAATTTCGGGATACCGAGTATTTTCGATGACAATCCCGAGAATGCACTCGAAATAGCCCACTCGATAGCTGGTAAAAGTGACACAATCTTCATTGCCGGTTCGCTATATTTGGCGGGCGAAATCTTGAAACAGGCTTAGCCTGTTTTTTGTATGCAACTTTTTTCTGAATCCCGATGAAATCGGGACCTGACAACCGAGTTGTCATTCATTGTTGCACCAGCTCAATCAAAATTTCTCGGCGACAATGAATCCCGTCCGGACGGGAGAAAAGTCGCCCCTAAGAAGAGCGGAAGGGCTCACCCAATCTCGAAACCTTATATATAATGAAAAAATTCATTGCTTTTTTTAAGGATAGCATAATATTCAAAATCTATTATAAAATTATGGAGTTGAAATGTCTCGAAGGATTGTAATTGCACTCGGCGGAAATGCACTTTCTACAAGGGGAACCGACCCGTTCGATATTCAAATGGAACGAGCGAGACGGTCGATGGCTGTTCTGGCATCGCTTGTCGCAGATGGCTGGCAAATAGCGATAACTCACGGCAATGGTCCGCAGGTAGGCAATGCACTCAGGCGAGTGGAACTTTCGCAAAGTGAGGTAATTCCTTTGCCACTTTCGGTTTGTGGTGCACAGACACAGGGTGAAATCGGTTTCATTCTTGCACTAACTCTTGGAAATCATCTATACACGAACAATCTCGATAAACCTGTAATCGTTGTGGCTACGAGGGTTATAGTCGATGCCGATGACCCTGGATTTAAGAATCCAACCAAATTTATCGGTAGATTTTATACCGACGATGAGGCAAAAAAATTAATGCGTGAACAGGGCTGGATAATGAAATCCGATGTCGGTAGGGGCTGGAGACGAGTTGTGCCATCGCCTTTGCCTATCGAAATTGTCGAAAGAAATGCTGTTAGAAAACTTCTTGATGAAGGAGCTGTCGTGATATCGACAGGTGGTGGCGGAATTCCCGTTATAGAAAAACCGGATGGCTCATTGGATCCTGTGGATGCTGTTATCGATAAGGATAGAGCATCGGCGGTGCTTGCAAAAAATATCGGGGCAAAAAAACTGATTATTATCACAGGCGTCGATAGAGTATCGATAAATTTTGGCAAACCAGAACAGACCGACCTCGGTGAATTGAATATCGAACAAGCAAAAAAATACTATAATGAAAATCAATTTCCACCGGGTTCGATGGGACCTAAGATCGAGTCGGCGATTAAGTTTATAGAAGATGGTGGGCAAGAGGTTATAATCACATCGATTTCGCAGGTAGCAAAATCTTTTAAAAATGAAGGACGATTTACTCGAATTATTCCATAGGTAAAAAATGAAATTCATAACTCGATTTATATTTTTAACGATTGCGACTTACGCGGGAACGACACTTTTAGCGCCAATATCGGTTTTTGGCTGGAACATAGATATTGGACTGCTTGCTCTTGTTCTAATTAGTTCATATTCCAATGGTGGAACCACTGTCGCATGGGGAGCTTATTCGGGTTTTCTAATCGACTGTCTTAATCCACAATGGATGGGGGCGGGAATTGTTGGCAGAACCACTGCGGCATTATTCCTATCCGCCATGCACGAAAGATTAAATATCGAACATCCATTTCTCGATGGAATAGTTATTTTATTCGCTGGAATTATAGATAGCTCGATTTATCTCGCTCTAACGCAGTATCGAGTGAGTTTTCTATATGGATTATGGCGATATATAATCCCGAGTTCTATTTACACTGCGATTTTCGCTATTGTTTTAGTCATAATTTACCGGGTTCGTCATCTAATAAAGCCGAGACTTGTGTAATTAAATATGAAATTTGCTGAAAAAACTATATTGTGTCGATAAATAGTTTGACAAAATACAAGAAATTATAGATATTTAGAGTGTATATTTACATAGGAGGTTTTTTTAATGGCTCGTGGTCGTATTAAGAGATTTGATGAGAAAAAAGGGTATGGTTTTATCGAATGGGAAAACGGTGGACCAGATGTGTTTGTCCACTATTCTGACATTGTCGGTGAGGGCTATCGAAGTCTTTCTCCCGGCGATGAAGTCGAATTCGACCTTGCCGAGGGTGAGAAAGGTCCCAAAGCCCTTAATGTCAGAAAAGTCGAAGAATAATTTGGGCAATAAATTTCTCGTATTTTAATTATTACATAGTTGTTTTCCTGTTAAATGGATTTTTGATTTTACATAGTATATCAGTTTATTCTGAAATAAGATATGGCTAAAAACCGACAAGATGAGCTCAAACACTCCATTTTAAATGTAGTGTTGTTTTTGTTGTTTTTATATCTTTTTCTCGTAAGCATCGAGCTTCTTGGATATTCATTTAAGCTATTAGGTAGAGGATTTGCCGAGGGACTTCTATCCACTACTTCAAATCCATTTATTGGACT
Organism: bacterium; assembly: GCA_021162205.1. Taxonomy (GTDB): domain Bacteria; phylum UBP14; class UBA6098; order B30-G16; family B30-G16; genus JAGGZE01. The sequence continues at coordinate 1,965 of JAGGZE010000033.1, read as the reverse complement.
TTTATTGGGAATTTTAGCAACGAGTATAATCCAGAGTTCATCTGCGACGACATCGATTGTTGTCGGTATGGTTGCCGCTGGTCAAAATGCTTTGCCACTTGCTAATGCAATCCCTATCATTATGGGTGCAAATATCGGCACAACTATCACTAATATAATCGTATCGATTGGACATATCACAAGACCGAATGAATTCCGAAGAGCATTTGCAGGCGCGACAGTTCACGATTTTTTCAATATTTTATCGGTGGCAATCTTTTTGCCGCTCGAATTGACTACCCATTATCTCGAACATACCGCATGGTTTTTACAGGGTATTTTTGCAGGTATAGGGGGATTTACGATAGTAAGTCCATTAAAGACTATCGTCAAACCAGCGGTGAAAATTATCGAATATCTTGTCGGTCTAATTTCAAATGACCCAAAATTCATTGCGATTACCTGCATTATAATAGCACTTACAATCCTGTTTTATTCTCTTTCAAAACTTGTAAAATTGATGAAGAGCGTAATCATCGGAAAAGTCGAACGGCTTTTACACAATTATCTTTTCAGCAATGCTTTTCGAAGTTTCACATTTGGAATATTACTCACTGCATTAGTTCAGTCGAGTTCTGTGGTAACATCGCTGGTTGTGCCTCTTGTTGGAGCTGGAATACTCACAATAGAGCAAATATTCCCATATAATCTCGGAGCGAATATCGGCACAACGGTTACCGCAATGCTGGCATCGTTGGTAACTCAAAGTCCTGCTGCTATCGCAACCGCATTCGTTCATCTACTATTTAATATATCGGGAACAATTTTGTGGTTTCCACTGCGAAAAGTGCCGATTGCTATGGCAAAATGGTTCGGTGAAATCGCATATAAAAGAAGAGTGCTGGCTATCGTTTATATAATTATAGTTTTTTATGTTTTCCCATTGACGATAGCATTGATTATAAAATGAAAACAATTGGAGGTGCAATATGTTTAAAAATTTATTCGAACTATGGCATAGGGAAGACCTTTTGCAGCAGTCATTCGATGATGCTGTTAAAATGCTTGAAATGGCGGAAGATATTTATAAAAAAGCAGTAGCTCCATTTTTCGGCACGCAAACGGTCGAGGCACAGGAGATATACAATATCGACCAGAAAATAAACCATTTTGAGATTAGTATAAGAAGAAAAGTTCTGGAACACATTTCGATTTCAGCAGAACAGGATACAACAGCAGCCCTTGTGTTGACAACTATCTCGGTGGATATCGAACGAATCGGAGATTATGCTAAAAATTTTATGGAACTATGGGAATTATATGGGAAATCACTCATGGATATACCGATGTTCGATAGACTCGAACAAATTTGCAATAATATCTTGAAGATGTTCGAAAATACTATTTCATCATTTAAAAATGCAGATTCTGAAACTGCTCTAAAAGTTATGGAATTGCATGTTATTAACTCGAAAAATTGTGAGGAAATAATCGCTGCATTAGTGCGAACACCAACATCTACGAAATCATTCGACTCGAATCAGGAAGTGCTTGTGGCACTGGCGGCAAGATATTTTAAAAGAACGAGTGCTCATCTTAAAAATATAGCGAGTTCGACAATAAATCCATTCGATAGAATAGGATATAAACCAAACAGCGAAACCGAATACACCTTTTAGGTGTTTTCTTCGCACCCCGTCGGGCAGGCATTTGCCTGTTTTTATCGTGCAACTTTTTTCTGAATCCCGATGAAATCGGGACCTTTCGCCTCGCTCAATTCCCTGTTGCACCATCGCAATCAAAATATTTCAACCAATTAAAAAGAACCGAAGGTTCAAAAGAACTTTGGGTGTTTTTTATCCTATAGAATACAGATGAAATAAGAGCTTTGCCTTTGAAGAAAAAATGCCAAATAAAAAATAAATATTATTTTAACTTGACAATAATGATTCCGTAATAATATTAATTATGAATATGGAATAATTA
>JAGGZE010000158.1 GCA_021162205.1 bacterium | reverse complement strand
GGGGAACTTAGGCTTTTTAATTAAATAACCGCTTTCCCATTTTAATTTCGCGGCGTTATAATGCTAGATTAATTAAAATAATATTTCAAGACCAGTTCGGTTCTTTTTATTAAATCGATTTGAAAGTTATTTTGTTAATCCGGTGCAACAATGAATGACAACCTGATTGTCAGACCCCGATTTTATCGGGATTCAGAAAAAAGTTGCACAATAAAACACCCGAATGGTGCGACAAGGAATTGTTCCACTTTTGCGGAACAAGGGAAGTCGCACAATAAAAACACCCGAAGGGTGTTAGAATCCGATTAGTTCTTCGGGTTTAATTTTTCTCAATCTATCCGCGAATTCTTTTTCCAATTCGTCGGTTGGATTTTCTAAATCGAAAGAACCGATATCCTTCGAGGCAAAAATCGGGCATTTCGCTCGCAATGCTATAGCTGTCGAATCACTCGGTCGGGCATCGATAACATAATTTTCCACATCGCCTCGCTCTATATGTAAAAGTGCATAATAAGTATTCTCCTTGATACCTGAAATCACGATACTGGTTACTTTTCCACCCATCGCCTCGATTATATCGAGTGTCAAATCGTGAGTAAGCGGTCTCGGCGGCTTGACACCTGTGAGTGCAAGTGCGATAGAGAAGGCCTCATAAGAACCAATCCATATCGGAATTATTTTCGAATTGTCGGTGCGTTTGATAAGCATAACATGGTCGCCGGTTTTCAAATCGACAGCGAGACAATCGAATTCTACCTTTATCATAATCCCCTCCAAATAGAATTATTTAGAAAAGTATTTTCGAAATAATATAATGATATTTCGATTTTATGCAAACGATATTTTCATCGATAATTACTCTTGTTAATTTTTATTTTTCAATTATATTATTAATTGGGAAAAATTGAAACAGGAGTGGCAATGTTTAAAGAACCAAAGCCATTGGCTCATCTTTCGTTTGCACTTGTGATAATCGGATTGGTGTTATATTCGGTATCGAAATATTTTCCCGACCAAATTCCTTTTCTCATCGGATCTTCGCTCGTATTTTATTTTGTTGCATTTCCATTTTCGGTTATTGCAGTTATGAGAAACTGGCGTGTTCCACAGGAAAAACGACTCGACCTATGGAATTCTATCGAGGTTGGAATCGGATTGTTGCCGTTTCTTATTGCGATTATACTCGTTGTCTATGCAATTTGGTTTGTGAGATAATAGATGCGTATTATAGTTCAAAAATATGGTGGTAAAAGTGTTGCCAATATCAAGCGAATTCGCGATGTCGCCGAGATGGTTGTCGAGAGGCATATCGCTGGCGAGGGACTTGTGGTCGTGGTCTCGGCTATGGCTGATACCACAGACCAACTGCTCGAATATGCACACTCTATTTCACCAAATCCATCCGAACGCGAATTAGATATGCTTCTAACTGCTGGCGAACGGATTTCGATGGCACTTTTATCTATGGCGATATGCGATTTGGGACATAGTGCGATATCGTTCACAGGTTCGCAAAGCGGTATTATCACCGACGATATTCATAATCGTGCGAGAATTGTGGAAATCCGTGCATCGAGAATAATCGATGAAATTCAGCGGGGGCGAATCGTTATTGTCGCCGGTTTTCAAGGAGTATCCGGCAAAAAGGAAGTAACGACACTCGGCAGAGGCGGTTCTGATACGACAGCGATTGCACTTAGCTGTGCACTCGGTGCAGATAGTTGCGAAATATATTCCGATGTCGATGGCATATATTCCGCCGACCCAAAAATTTGCTCCGATGCTATACATATATCTGAAATCGATTATGATACACTTTTCGACCTCACATTTTTCGGAGCGAAAGTCGTTCATCATCGAGCTGTCGAATTGGCGAGAAAATTTAATATACCAATTTTGCTTGCATCGAGCATAAACAGGGGGAAATTTACAATGGTTAAAAGTAAAGCAATGGAGGGAGCAATATTTTCGGCTGTTTCGATTCAGCCCGAAATATTGTGGGTATCGCTTAAAATTCAAGAGAAGAAACTTAAATTATTCTGGGACGAATTCGACAAAATACGAACGAGTATAAGAAATCCATCGATTTATATCGACAATGGCTATGCGAACATTATTTTCTGGACACTGCCTGCAAATTCAGATGAGGTTAAACAAGTTCTTAAAAAATTCGATGAAATCGAAATCGAATTCGACGAGTTAGCAATTGTCGCAATTTCGGGATTGAAATTAGCAGAATCACCCGAAGCCATTGCAGATGTTATAGATATAATGCGGAAACATTCTATAAAATTTAGGTTCATCGGCACGACGAACATGTCGATATTTATAATACTCGATAGAAAAGAAGCAAAAAAAACAATGGACATTATTCATAGGGAACTTATATTAAAATAATTTATTTATTGCGGGAAAAAACATTTTTTATATAATTTTAGTATGCCAAAAATAATAAAAATTTTAATACTCACATTTTTAGGGATGTCGGTGATTTTCGCTCATAACGATTGGGATTTTGAATGGACTGGCGAACCCGGATTCGAATGGGATGGACTCGAACCCGATTATTTTGATAACGATAGTATATTTCAGTTTAGAATCAAAATCGAAAGCGATATCGAACCACTTTCAGTTCAACTGAATGTGGACCGGAATGCCGATGGTTTTTTCGATAGAAGTGAACAAATTCCCATGACACTCGAGCAAAAAATCGACGATGGTTTTATTTACGAGACTGAAATTACGCTTATAGAACCGAAAACCAATAGGCCTATTGGATACTATTTTTCTGCGCAGGTCGGTTTTAATGTGAAAACATCATCGCTCCAACTGGGTCCATTTTGGCATAAAGAAGTTTCTTTTGAATTTATCGGCGATACTATTTGGGAAGTAGGACAAAGAATATTGCCGTTGCAGGTTTTAATAAATTCACCACAAAATAAGTATTTACTCATCAATACCGGTGATATTCCTATTACATTCGGGCTGATGATAAGCGGCCATTCCAATACTGTCTGGGAACCTGTATCGAGTTATGATAAAATCGATAGTGAAAATAAATATATATTTTCCGCAATGTTCTTAAAAACAATGCAAAAAACTCCCGAACCACGATATTTCAACACAGGTAAGTGGGAGGATGTTCTCGGTTATATTCCAAAATTTGCTAATGATGAACAATTCGGTTTTCGGGGTCATTCTGCTGGCGAAGAGCTTGCGCCGAGCGATACTGCTGTTTTGTGGTTAAATTTCATCGCGCCATCGAGTTCATCCGGTGAAGTCGATGGTAAAGTTCAAAGTATTGTTATAAAAATATTTGCTATCGGTAGTTAAATAAAGGAGTCTTATAATGTCAGAAGGTAAAATTTCCGTGAGAGAACTTCTCGAGGAAATGGTCAAACGAGGAGCATCGGATTTGCATATTACAGTTGGTTCTCCACCGGTTATTCGAGTCGATGGTAAACTTCAAAGGTTACCTTACGACTCTTTATCTCCCGATATGGCTAAAAGAATGGCATATTCGATTATGACCGAGCGTCAAAAGCAGCGATTCGAGGAAGAATGGGAAGTCGACCTTTCGTTCGGACTCGAGGGAATCGCAAGATTTCGTGTGAATATATTTCTTCAGCGTGGTAATGTTGCGATTGCAATTCGTGTTATTCCTGTGCGAATTCGCTCTTTCGAGGAATTGATGTTGCCACCGATACTTTCATCGTTTTCAGAATATCCCAATGGACTTGTTCTTGTAACAGGACCGACAGGTTCGGGTAAATCCACATCTCTTGCCGCCATAATAGATAAAATCAATCGCGAAAGATACGAGCATATTCTCACAGTCGAGGACCCTATCGAGTTTGTTCACGAGCATAAAAATTGTATAATTAACCAGCGTGAGGTCGGCTCGGATACTATGAGTTTTTCGAGGGCACTAAAATACGCACTTCGTGAGGACCCTGATGTCGTTTTAATCGGTGAGATGCGAGACCTCGATACGGTCGAATCGGCGCTTACTATCGCAGAAACCGGGCATCTGGCATTTGCAACACTTCATACTAATTCCTGTGCCGAAACAATTAACAGAGTTATCGATGTTTTCCCAACAGCTCAACAGCAACAGGTTAGGGTTCAGCTTTCATTTGTTTTGCGAGCGGTTGTAACTCAGGCATTGTTGCCCAAAATAGGCGGTGGACGAATTCCTTCTACCGAAATAATGATTATTACACAGGCAATTCGAGCTCAAATCCGTGAGGATAAAATTCATCAAATATACTCTGCAATTCAGGCGGGTGGAAAATTTGGAATGCAAACTATGAACCAATCACTTTCCGAGCTTTATCTTAGAAGACTTATCACAATCGAGGAGGCGATGAATCGTTCATCCGACCCACAAGAGCTGAACGATATTATAGCCAGAAAACGGACAGGCGCTGTATCTTCGAGCAATTCGGCATCGAGGGTTGGTAATAGGTAAAAACTTGGGGGATATATTAAATGCCAGTTTTTGACTATATAGGAAAGACATCCACCGGGCAACCTGTTTCCGGCACACTCGAAGCGAAAAACAAAGATGACATCATAAAACTTCTTCGCAAACAGCGAGTTATTGTCTCCAAAATTAAGAAGAAGCCCAAACAGATAAATATCGTAATCGGTTCCGGTGTTAAAACTCTGGAGGTATCCCGTTTTACTCGTCAGTTCGCAGTTATGATAGAAGCTGGGCTTCCACTTGTGCAATGTCTCGATATTCTTGCCACTCAAACACCGAATAAAATATTTGGTAAAAAGCTTGCGGATGTCAGAGATTCGGTATCCAGTGGAAGCACTCTCGCTAATGCACTTGCAAGACATAAGAAAGTATTCGATGAATTATATGTAAATATGGTCGAAGCTGGTGAAGTTGGTGGTGCACTCGAGACAATTTTAAAACGGCTGGCAGAATATCGTGAAAAAGCCGACGCGATAAAGCGAAAGGTTAAAGGTGCGATGACTTATCCTGCAATTGTTACCACTATGCTTGTGGGTATTGCCTGGGTGATGTTAACATTTATCGTTCCAATATTCGCAGGGATGTTTGAAAGTCTCGGTGCAGATCTTCCAAAACCGACTAAAATTGTTATCGGTGTATCCGATTTTTTGCAATCTAATTTAGTGCTTATATTTCTAGTGATGGCGGCATTTGTTGTTGCTTATAAACTATTGAATAAAAATCCGAAAACAAAATATTATATCGATTTGATAAAACTTAGAATGCCTATATTTGGAACATTGATGAGAAAATCTGCTGTGGCAAAATTTTCACGGACACTTTCCACACTTATGCAAAGTGGTGTAAATATTATAGATGCTTTAACTATCACATCGAAAACTTCAGGGAATAAAGTTTTGGAAAGAGCGATAAGAAATTCTATTATTTCCATTTCGCAAGGTGAAACCATAACTGCACCTCTCGAGGAAAGTAAAGTATTTCCACCGATGGTCATTCAGATGATAAATGTCGGTGAAAAAACTGGAAATATGGATGAAATGCTTTCGAGAGTGGCGGATTTCTACGATGAAGAAGTCGATGCCGCCGTGGAATCTTTAACTGCACTTATCGAACCATTAATGACTGTCGTTATGGGTGTCGTTGTCGGAGCTCTTTTGGTAGCAATGTATCTTCCTATGTTCGATATTATGGGTAAAATCAAAGGATAATCAATCAAAAATTTTGTTGTCTAATATGACCACACACAGTTCAAAAACCGACATAAGCCAATGGCGAACCGAACTCGAGAAAAAGCTAAAATGGCTTCTTTTGTCTCGTTTAATTATTATCATTGTTCTTTTTGGTGCAATCTCGATTTTTTTATCGAACTATCAATTTCTTTTCAAACTTCTTGTTATATATGGTGTTGTTACGCTCGGCTATTTAGGTGCACTCTATTTTTGGCGTGTAGCGAGAAAGAAAGTTAGTTTTTCATTTTTATTTGCAATCGAACTTTTTTTTGAAATTTTAATCGAAACTGCAATCGTCTATTTCAGCGGTGGAGAATCGAGTCCATTTACATTACTTTATATGCTGACTATTCTTTCGAGTGCATTTTTCTATGAATTGCCCGGGACAATTATAACTGCAACCGGTGCCGCTATTGCATATTCCGCTCTTACATATTTTAGAATTAATGGTATAATCGAACCTATTATTATTCAAGGGACAAAAATTGTTCATTACAGTTCTGATATGTCATTTGCAATCGCATATATTCAAGTATGCTTTTTATATATTGTGGCATTTCTTGCAGGATACCTATCGCGAAAAATCCGAGCGCATCTCGGAGAACTCGAGGAAACTAAACAAAAGCTCGAGCGAGTTCATTGGGATACCGACCAGATTGTTCAGCATATGCGCAGTGGACTCGTTACAATCGATGAAAACGGAATTATAGTTTATTTTAATCGTTCTGCTGGAAGGATTCTTCAAATTCCTTTGGAAAATATTATAGATAGAGAATTTACTGAAGCTTTGCCTGAAAGAGTTTCGGCATTTACCGCTCTTTTAAAACAAGCGTTGAAATCGGCGACAATCCAGCGTATAGAAATCGAAATCAAAGACAGATATGGTCAAATATTTCCATTAACACTCGCTATCAGCACACTTAAAGTGAACGAGGAAATTCGCGGAGTTATTGCATTGTTCGAGGATATCACCGAGGATAAAAAGCGCGACGAACTTCTTCAGCAAATGGAAAAACTTGCCGCAATCGGTGAACTTTCCGCAAGACTCGCTCATGAACTTCGCAACCCACTTGCGGCTGTTAGAGGTGGTGTCGAAATGTTATCGAAAGAAATCGAAAAAAATAATGCAGATAATAAAATTTCAAATTTGATACTTAAAGAAAGCGATAGATTAAATCAAATACTCGAAAACTTTTTGACATTCGCACGATTAAGAGAATTTCCGCCGGAATATTTCCGTAATGAAATCGTTAATGTATCTGAAATTATAGTGCAGTTAATTGAAAATATAAAGACAATAAATAATCCCGAAAATATCGAATTTGTGTTAAAAATTCCTGCAAATGTATTTGTAATGGGCAAAAGAGAACAATTGCATGAAGTGTTTCAAAATTTGTTCAAAAATGCCATCGATGCCATCGGTGATAAACAGGGTAATATCACAGTTTCACTGCGAGATGTTAAAATTAGTCTTTTTACCAAAGAGGAATTGACAGGTATTTCGATTGCCGATAATGGTATCGGAATAGAACGGGATATTCTTCCTAAAATATTCGAGCCATTTTTCACACAAAAACCCAAAGGCACAGGACTCGGGCTTTCGATTGTTCAGGGGATTGTCAACCAAAATGGTGGTTATGTCGAGGTTAAAAGTCAACCAGATAAAGGCTCGGAATTTACCGTATATCTTCCAAAAACAAAGAATATACCGAAATAGATAATTTCAATAAATAGAATATCTCTTCCTTATATTTTCAAATTCATCGGATTGAATGTGCATTTCTTTAACTATTTCATTAAGTGATGCAGATGAATATATCATTTCTCGCCATCTCGATGACCCTGTCAATATATCGAAAGGCATTTTTTCACACTCGTATTCATAAGGTGGAGAGTTTAATGAAAATTCATCGGAATATAATTCATAGATAGTTTTTACAATCGCAATACCTGTTTTCACGGGGGTAAAATCATTTCTATCAATTATATGGATTTGTGCACCGCCGCATAATTGTCCTGCATATTTATTAAATGTCGGAGTGAAAAATAATGGTCGAAATATGACACCACCCAATTTACATTTATTTAATGCTTTTGTCAATTCGTATGGTTCGATAAATGGAGCACCAAAAATCTCGAATGGTTTTGTAGTTCCTCTACCCTCGGATATGTTCGTTCCCTCGAGCAAACACATACCGGGATAAACTGTGGCGTTATCCAATGTCGGCATATTCGGCGATGGCATTACCCATTCGAGACCGGTGTCATCGAACCACATATTTCTTTTCCAGTCGACCATCGGGATTATCTCGATATCTGCACCGATGTTGAAACATTCGTTCACATAATTCAAAATCTCGGCGACAGTCATTCCGTGTCGAGTTGGCAATGGATAAAGTCCGACAAATGAAAGATAATCGTTTTCCTGAACAGGTCCCTCGACAATATGCCCACCGAGCGGGTTCGGTCTGTCGAGAACCAATATTTTTGTCCCTGTTTCGCTTGCGGTTTTCATTATAAGCACAGCGGTCCAGACATAAGTATAATACCGCGAACCGATATCCTGAATATCGACGATTACAATATCGAGATTGGATAAATCATCGAATTTGGGTCGAAGTGAATCGAATGTCCCACCATAAAGCGATACAATCGGTATTTTATACTTATTATGAGTTAGAGAATCGACACCGATTTGGTCCTGTGCATAACCATATAGCCCGTGTTCGGGAGCGAAAATTATTTTGGGAATATTATTAGATTTCACCAATATATCGATAATATGATTTAAATCTGAATCGACCGATGAACTGTGACAAAGCACACCGAAATTTTCACCCGAAATCGGAGTAAATTTATTTTCAATTAAAATGTCCAATCCTGTTTTAACTTTCATTTTTTACTCTATCCTTTTATAAAAAACCCCCGCCCATAATCGAGCGAGGGTTTTTGGGTCTCAGACATATATCGAATTATGGAAGTCGAATTGTAACTTTCAATCCAACAATAATTTCAGTTACACCATAATAATCCGATGAACTCGGCGAAACCAACTGGAAGAACAGATAAAGGTCCTGAGATGTATTCAATCTTCCACCATAAGGACCGAATATCGGTGCTGGAGTTTCAGAGGCATCGGTGGCTTTTTCCATCGTTTCGTATTTTAGATAGTCGAGAACCGGACTATAATATGACGGTGCAGAAAGTGAATTCTCGAATCTGCCGCGAAGTGAAATATTATTCCTATCACCACCATTCATAGTGAATATCCACGGGACATCGACATCGAATGTATCGTTGCATGAAAGCACTCCAAGCCAAAGTTGAGCATCGACATTTCCGCAATTGTGAAGTGTGATAGCATCGGTAGAATTCATACTATATGTTGCAGTCGGGTCGACAATAGTGTCAGATGGCGATGGCACCCAGATAACCGATTCGGGAAGCGCACTATGCTGCCACAACTCAATACATATCATATATTCGAGTCCCTCATACATCGCAATAAATGTGTCCGATGAATCGACTGTGAACGATGAATGAACCGTATCTGTTCCACCATCTGTCCAACGATAGAATGTGTAAAGCGAATCGCCGATAGTATCTTTTTCAGAAACCGCGAACGAAATAACACTACCGCCATCAGCCCAGAACGAGTATTCACCGATACCACAATGGTCGCCATCGGGAGCATAAATGCAGCCGCGAGTTTCCAATGCCATAGATACACTATCGATTTTCTGAATAACGATAAGATATTGAGCATCATAAAAAGCTGTGAATGTATCGGGTCCTGTGATATTTACATTTCTCGCAGAATCGGTGGATGCATCCTCCCATCGAGCGAATGTATATCTTTCGGTGGGAGTTGTATCGAGTGGCGAAACAGCAATATCGTGAGAACTGCCATCTACCCACCAGAATTCCTGATAAACCGAAGCAGCACCGCTATATGGAGTTGTATCGATATAAAGATTTCCATAAGTATCACTTGCCGGGTCTTTTTGAACCACGACAAAATGTTCATAGTCATAATTTGCCACAAATTCAGCATCGGAAGCGATTGTTTCGATTCTATTCGTATCGGTTGGACCATCCGCCCATTGAACGAAATTATATCTCGAAAGTCCGAATACATCGGGATTAGAGACATCGATAGATACAACAGCCGATGGAGTTACATAGACAGTTTCAGCAGAAACCCCCCAACTCCAATCGCCACTTATCGCAATTCCACCCCAAAGGTCTGTGTCGGGGTTCTTTCTAACAATCAAGCGACGAACATTTGTAAGAGTATCCCATATCCAATCTACACCAGATGGTTGTCCGATAACGAATGAGAAATGATTAAACAAAGCGCTATCGAGGTCGCCCCATCCATTGTATCCGAGACAACGCCAGACACCATCGACAAGGTCGATAGAACCTGCGATTGTATCGCCATCATAATACCAGTGAGTTCCAACAGCGGGAATCGGAGTATCGTGAGCACTCACAACCACGAAGGGCCAACGAATCGTATCGTCCCACTGCCAGACTATCCAGGAATTACTATTTATAATGAAATCGACAAAACTCGTATCACCGGTTGCAGGGACATCGCCCGCACCAGTCCATCCAGAATTATAATGCCAGATACTGCCATCGAAAGCGGAATCCTGAACAGTAGCGTGAATAGAACTTCCAGAAACATAGCCCATAGTTCCGATAGGCGGGTCGGGGACACCATATTCAGACCAAACCGTAAGATAAACTACTATATCAGATTCATCCGTCCAATTCCAATCGACCTCGGATGGTTCATCGATTGTAAATGTGAAATCGGTGGTTGTGTCGGTGCCTGCCGAACCTGTTCCGAAATGCCCGAGACATTGCATCCCATCGGCGGGTGATGTTACAGAACAGTTCACATTGCTACCAGCATTACTCCAAATAAGTCCAAATGGTGTCGGAGTATCATAACCATCGGGATTTGTAGGTGTTACACCATCGTTCGTTACGACAAGCGGGAATCTGAGAATACCATCCCAAACCCAGACAAGCTGCGAGTTTAGATTTAATGTGAAGTTTATATCGTATGGTGATGGGTCGATTCCAGATGTATCGGTAGGTGCGGAGCCACTTCCCCAATAACCTGTGCAAGTATGCCCGCCAGATGGCGAAGTTACAGTGGCGTGTATATCTGTTGAAATCGGGTAACAACTCGTTCCCATAGGTGGGTTTGGTGAATCGAATTCCGACCATACAGTCAAGCAAACAATCGTAGTATCCTCATCGAACCAACGCCAGTATATCCAAGTCGGCGCACCGAGATAGAAAGGTATCGATGTCTCATCATCGGCAGATGGAACAGAACCGCTTCCCCAATACCCGACACATTGCATCCCATCGGCGGGAGTAGTAACAGATGCGTTTATAAATGTATCTACTGGATACCAATTCATTCCGACAGTCGGGGTAGGAGTATCGTAACCATCGACGGGGTCGAAAATCATTCCATCGTTTTCAACGATAAGCGGAAGCAATGGATTATTATCCCAAACCCATACAAGCCATGAATTTTCTGTGATAACAAAACCGAATGAATTGCCGACACCTGTCGGTGAAACCGAACCTCCACCGAGCCAACCTGTGCAATAATGCGTATCAGCACCCATTATAACCATATTTTCAACCTGAGCCATAATCGCAGTTCCAACAGGATATACCGTAGTATCCGCAGGCATCGGGTGCCCATAAGGTGAGAATACGACAAGTGTGCAAAGCGATGATATATCATTTGTTGTATCCCAATCCCAGGTAATAGATGATGGCTGTCCTATGATGAACCAGAACGATGTTCCCGAACCGATGCCAGGAGCCGAGCCAGTTCCGTGAAAACCGGTGCATATTGCCCAATCGCCACCACCGATATCGAGGACAGGATTAGTAATGTATCCGCTCGCAGAATCTCCCGCAGGATACCAATTATGTCCATCGGGAACAGGTGTATCATTATCCGATGTAATATCGAGACTATAGAAAAGATTATAAACCGCAGTATCGACCGTGTTATCTGTCATAGTGATATCGAGAAAACTATCTGTTCCAGCGGAAACCGCCCAATGGTCGAAAATAGTGATAACAGTATCTCCAAAATTAACCGAATCTGCAACATCGATATGGACAACCGCACCACCCGAATAGTTCTGAATAAATGGTGCAGGATAAGCGGTTGCATCGACCCAAAGCGAACAAAGTTCATCGGTAGTATGAAGTTCGAGCGAATAGAGCGCGGTATTCACGAAAACCGAATCGACAGCGATAATCGTAGAGATAGTATCCCACGCACCGATATTCGTTGCAAGGTCATGGGCGCGAACACGATAGTAATACCAGTGCCCATTAGTAAGCCCTGTCATTGTAGCGGTTGTAGAAAATGTGCTATCGAGCCAATCTGTCCATATTCCTGTTGGTTCTTCACGGTATTGGACATCATACATCCAAATTCCCCATCCATCACCTTCCTCGGTAGTCGTATCCTGACCTGTCCATTGAACAACCACAGAATCGTAAGTTATAGTATCGACAAGGACAACAGTGCCGAGAAGTTGAGTGAACGATGGTCGCCAATCGAGGTCGATTTTACGAAACCCCGGATGCACAAGATAATTTGCACTCGACATCCAACTCGAATCACCGATTGCAGTTCCCTGACCGATAGCCGAGGTTAATCGATAACTGGCAGAATAGATAGAATCTCCCATTTCATTGCCGCCAGCATCCATTGTGGACCATTCGAGTTGATAAGTCTGTCCAAAAATGACACCAAATAGAAGAATGGTAAGAATAAACGAGGTATAAAACACCCCTCTCGGATAGAACCGTTCTAATAATTTCATCTGAAACCCCCTTTTTAAGAAAGATACTCTATTTGTAGAGCATCCCCCTCCACTTTTAAGTTTAATTATTTTCAACTTACAGTCAAGTATTTTTTTAATTTAAATAAATTTAATATTATTTGAATTGTATATTTTTTTTGTTTTAGTATTATTTTTTGTCAATTTTTTGTTCGATTAGTGTTTTACTTCTTTTATTTTTGTCGATTTTAATATTCGGTGCATTATTAGCCGAATAATCCGAAGTATTTTCAAAATTACCTTTATCGGTTTCGGTATCCCCGACATTCCTCTCGCATGGTTTAAGCCGAGGTGGTGCATCTGGAAATCGAACATCTTCATCGCCCTTGCGTTTGCCAAGAATACGGTAATCGAATTGTGCATCGCTCGTTCCACGAGCTAATTCATACACATCGAAACCTGTTTTTCCTTTTTTCACATATACTCCATTGCATTCATCATTCAACTGCACAAATACTTTCATCGGATAATTTTCATCTATCGTAACACAATCGAGAAATAAGGGGTCGAGTTCTATATGACATTTGCCATCGACAAGTTTTGCCGAACCATAATCCTCGAACCATATTTCGGGACTTTCAGGGCAGAATAATACTCTTTTGCCATTTCTTGTGTTCATAATTGTAGATGCCGTGCCAGAACCGAGAATTTTGTAATCTGTCCCGCTGAAATTATATGCGATATAAGCATAATTAGTGCCGCCATCATCGAAATAGGCGCCAAAAGTATTTGTTCCTTCGCTGCCGATACGACCCCACGATGTTCCGCTTGGAAATTCACCACCATAATTATCGTCGCCGCCGTGTCCATACGCTAATATACCATAACCCGTTCCGCC
>JAGGZE010000154.1 GCA_021162205.1 bacterium | reverse complement strand
ATATTGATTCTATTATTTGATTTAAGCTCATTCAGAAGATTTTCGAGAGGAGTCCGGAAAGTCATCTCCGTTCCATGATGTGATTTGATATATTCAAAATATGTTTTCCATAAATCATTCATTTATATCTCCTTTTCCACTTTCACTATTTACCTCATCTTCTTTTCTTTTGCAAGGAAAAACATTGAAATAATTGATTTGCCCGTGATGATTTATGCCTTTTTCGTTCGGGAGAAAATGAATTTCGTTTTCGCAGATGAAAGTTTCGTTATCGCAGACGGAATAGTTCCTTTCGCAGGAATAAAAATTCCTTTCGCCCGGACGATAATTCCTTATGTCCGAAATATAATTCCTTGTTCCCGAATGATAATTCTTTGTGTCCGGGCGCTCGGCTATGCGGTTTTTTCGGCATTTACTAACTTCGAAGATTCGGATTTGAATGAATTTTGTCCGTTTGGACAAACATTTATCCTCGGATATTTCTCGAAAATAAAAAATCTTGCATAAAAACTCATAAGATGTTTGCTTTGTTGTGTGGAAGATAGAAAATACAATCCGTTTAAATTATGGTGGCGAGTATTCGCTCGCACATTGCAGCGATGGCATCTGCTGGTGATTTCAGTCATCTCGATGATATTTTTTGCGGTATCGAATCTCGCTATGGTATATATGGTCGGTCCTGTGCTGACCGCACTTTTCAATCCCGATGGTGCAACTATAACATCGCAACTGGCAAAATTCTCCGGCTCGCAGGCATTGAAAGCGAAAATATCCACACTACTCGCACCGCTTATATACAAATCCACTCCGATACAGACACTTTACCATTTTTGCATTCTGCTTTTGATAATAGTGCTGGCGAAAAATATTTTCAGATATATTCAAAACATCACCACGATGTTCCTTCTGCAAAGTGTTACCAATGATTTCCGCAAAAATATTTTCTCGAAAATATTGAATCTTCCACTGGCATTTTTTCATAAAACCAAAACAGGCGAACTCATTTCCCGTGTGGTCAGCGATGTCCAGATGATGCAAAATTCGGTGTCCGTGACAATCGTGGATATGATACGAGACCCATTGCAAGTTTTCGTGTATTATGGATTTCTTCTGACAATCGATTCTCATCTGACACTATCGATAACACTTGTCGTGCCATTGATTGTGCTTGTGATGTCGGTAATCGGTAAGTATCTGCGACGATATGGAACTCGGATGCAGGAAAAAATGGCGGAATTGACATCGATTATTCAAGAGGGTATCGTAGGAATTCGTGTGGTCAAAGTATTCGATGCAATCGGTTATGAACTTTCCCGCTTTAATAAAATCGCCGATAGATATTTACACAGTTTAATGAAAATGTATCGAGTAAATCGTCTTGCAGGACCATTCAATGAAATCACAGGTGCGATAATCGCCTCGTTGATATTATGGTATGGAGGTCGAAAAGTCCTTGCGGGAACGGGACCATCGCCAGCGGAATTTATGCAGTATGTCGTAACACTTCTGCTGCTGATGGAACCTGTGAAATCGTTTATGGATAAAGTCAATCGAGTTCAGCAGGGTCTCGCCGCCGCAAAACGAGTGTTCGCTTTAATCGACCACAAACCGAAAATCCCCGTATCGCAGGGAAATATCGAAATTGCCGATTTTGAAAATTGTATAAATTACGATAATCTATCCTTTGCTTACGAAAGCAGCAATGAAATAGCGCTTAAGAATTTTTCACTAAAAATTCCCAAAGGCAAAGTTGTCGCACTCGTCGGTCATTCTGGAGCCGGCAAATCGACAATAGCCGACCTTCTTGCAAGATTCTACGACCCATCGTCGGGAACAATTTTTGTCGATAATACCGACCTTCGCAAAATATCGATGAAAAGTTGGAATAATCTTCTCGGGATGGTAACACAGGAAATAATTCTATTCAACGATACAGTGCTGGCAAATATCGCATACGGCGATGAAGAACCCGATATAGAGCGAGCGATAGAAGCATCGAAAACTGCGAATGCACAAAATTTCATCGAGAAATTACCGAAGAAATTCGACACAGTTATCGGCGATAGAGGAATAACACTTTCCGGCGGTGAGCGTCAACGAATAGCAATTGCTCGTGCGGTTTATCGCAATCCTCAAATTCTGATTTTCGATGAAGCAACGAGTTCACTCGATTCACTTTCCGAAAGACTCGTCCAGGATGCTATCGACAAATTGATGGCTGGAAGAACCGTGCTTGTTATCGCTCACAGACTTTCCACAATAATTCATTCGCATAAAATAGTGGTATTGAAAAACGGCGAGAAAATCGCCGAAGGAACTCACAAAGAACTGCTCGAAAATTGCCCGCATTACAAAGAACTATATGAACAGATTTAATCACCCATTCGGGCAGGCGTTCGCCTGTTTTTTGTGTGCAACTTTCCTGCCCCGACAAGTCGGGACATTCATTGTTGCACCCGATTAATCAAATAACTTTTGAAACTTCTGGGCAACAGGGAATACCGACTTGTCGGTAGGAAAGTTGCCATTAAAAAGAACCGAAGGGTTCAAAAGAACCGAAGGGTTCTTGCAATGTCCGAATAATGAATAAATTTCGGTATCGATTAAGAACTATCGAAGTCTGAAAGATTTCCTGTGAAGGATAGTTATTCCGAATTTCCCTATATCCGAGTAATGTTCTTTTGTGGGATAGCCCTTGTTTTTTGCGAAATGATATTGTGTGTATATCGAGTTATACGATTTCATCAGCAAATCCCGTGAGACTTTAGCGACAATCGATGCTGCACCGATAGCGAATTCTTTGCCATCGCCGCCGATGATAGATTTCTGCGGAATGTTAAGCTGTGGAATTTCATCTCTACCATCGACAATAACGAAATCTGGAATTATCGAAAGTGAAAGCACGGCTTGTTTCATTGCGAGAAGTGATGCTATGCGGATATTCAGCGAATCGATTAAAAACGGCGGAACAGCACAAACACCGACCGCTAAGGCATTTGAAAGTATTATTTCGTAAAGTTCCAATCGTTTTTTTGCAGAAATTATCTTGGAGTCGGGAAAATCCCCGCTCTCGATTATCACCGCCGCCGCAACGACAGGTCCCGCCAGTGGACCTCTTCCAACCTCATCTACTCCCGCTATTAACATAATATTTTATTTCTTATACAGAAAATTTAAAATATAATCTGCATTTTCTGCAAGTTGATAGCTGAAACCTGCTGGCATTTTTACAACAGCAATTTGTTTATTTAAATTTTTTATTACATTAAAGCAATATGAAAAATCTGCATCGCCACTAACCAAAATAGCAATATCATATAGTGATAAAATTGCGTTTTCAATCATATCGCTAGCGATTTTAATATCTACTCCTTTTTCAACTGGAACTGAATTTGGGTAATATACCAATCTTCCATATCTCACTTCCCATAAATCCCATCGCTTGATTTTATCTAAAAATTTTTGAGATTTTCTATAACTATCTTGTTCGCGATTCTGGTCAGGCAAAGCAGAATAAAAATAAACTCGACGCAGAACAACATCGAAATTAAATTGAGAAACAATTTCTGTTACCATTTTCCGATAATCGATTTTACCAAGAATACTTGCTTTTTTAAGACTTTTATAGAGATTGCTACCATCGATAAAAACCATCACATTTTGATTTTGCGGCATAATCAACGACATTTTAACCTCTGAAAATCAAAACCCGCCATTGACATCCCTTGTGTTCTGATACCAAGAGGCAATGACGGGGAGTTTAATAATACTGACAGTTCCCTAAGAAACCACCAGGAATTTATTCTTTTCCTAATAGAAAACTTATATAACATAAAAAAAATGTCAAGGGAAATCTTCATTTATACTCTAATTTTTATCAGTTATTCACATTAAGAAACACAACTGTTTTCCAAATGGTTACAAAAGCGATTAAAACAAATCCTATTTTGTTTTTTTCTTTTCAGTTCGCAGTTCACGGACCTTAGCAGCTTTACCGATTTTCGAGCGAAGATAGTATAATTTTGCTCTACGCACTTTCCCTCGTCGGATTACATCGATTTTGTCGATAAGTGGCGCATTCACAGGAAAAATCCGTTCGACTCCGACTCCACCTGCACCGATTTTCCGAACCGTGAACATCTTATTGATTCCATTGCCGTGTCTGCTGATGACAATCCCCTGAAATGCTTGAATTCTCGTCTTGTTGCCCTCGGTGATTTTGATATGAATTTTAACAGTGTCGCCCGGTTTGAAATTCGGCAAATCATCTCGGATAAATTTCTGTTCGACTTTTCTAAGTAAATTATCAGACATTTTTTCCTCCTCTATATTATTTCTGAAAAATGCGATAAATAACAATTTTGGCAAGAGATTTTTTTCAAAAGCTTTGGTAATATTATATTTTTCATAGAATTTTGGTATTCAATATGAAAAGATATAGAACTTTCGATACATCGGGAATAGATTTATTCTAACACCGAAATCACAATGATTACCGATTTTACAGGTCTCATTAGAAATAATAATTAGTCCCGATTTGTCGTGTATTTAGATGAATACGCAAAGAGTATCCTGTATAGATGGGGATGTCCCTACATTATGCAATTTCATTGCTATCGTCGTATTCGTCGAGTTCATCGGGTTTTCTATGTGGATTGAACGGCGAAATAGATTCATCCTTACGGATTTTCCGCACAAGTAAAATCCATAATCCAATCACGAGTGGAATAACCATAAATGCCAAGAGAGAACCTATCGCAGGTGAAAAGATTTTGGATGACATCAGGAAAAAATTGAAAAGTCCATGAGCACCTGCTGCGAGTAATAATCCAGAAATAGTTAGTTGTTTTGCGATTTTCGGATGAAATTTGCCTCGCCCGAGACCATATCCCCAGAATGCTGAGAATAATAGATGTCCCAATGTAGAAAGCGGTCCTCGAATTAAAATAACGCCGATTCCCATCTGAGACATATATAAAAAATTTTCCAGCGATGCGAAACCGAGTGCCGCCGCAGATGAATAGACTATTCCATCGATAGGCTCGTCGAATTCCTTGCTATAATAGACAGCGAAAAGCACTACACCGAATTTTGTGAGTTCCTCTAATATTCCAGCGACAAACCACGATGCCGAAACAGCTTCATAAATTGTATCGATATCGCCGGATATACCGAGCATGGCCGATATGCCGACCTCGATTAATGCGATTGGAAGCACCGCGAAAAATCCACCGAGAAAAACCATAATAATTTTGCCGAGAGGTTCTGGCTCGAACTTATCACTGCGGTATATATACCACATCCAAAGAATACCGGGTATCATAGCAACGATAAAATTTATTATGCACATATTATTCCTTTTCTCGTTCTTCTCGATGCGATTTCCGAATCGGTAGGAAACATTTCCCGTGTCGATTTTGCGTTCCATCTCCATTCATCGAGGTCTGAAAACCTTTCCTACAATTTAAATAGAACAAATTTCAGCGAAAATCATTTAAGATAAATTATTTTCTTTGAAATAGAGTGCCCATCATCCGTTTTTGCTTTCACAAAATAAATTCCGCTGGATATTGTTTCATCGGGAGTCCAGCACACTTCGTGTGTTTTCCTCGCGCAACTTTCCTTACCTTCGGCAATTCCCTGTTGCGCCTGTATGTTAAAGGGGGTTGCAATAATATTCCCCCTTATATCGTAGACCTCCACCATCGCGGGTGAACAAGGGGTAGTT
>JAGGZE010000014.1 GCA_021162205.1 bacterium | reverse complement strand
TTTTTAAATAGCTGTTGACAAAAGAGAAAATAATCATATCATAGTTATTAGCATATGCCCATAACAAATTAAAAGGAGGTATAAAATGCCGTGGGGAAATGGAACAGGTCCGAATGGAGAAGGACCACGAACAGGTAGAGGTCTCGGTTACTGCAATGGCTACGACCGTCCTGGTTATGCTACACAAGGTGGCGGCGGAAGATGGTCGGGTCGCGGTGGAATGAGATATGGTAATGGTGGCTTTGGCGGAGGTTGGAGACGACGCAATATGTATTATGCCACAGGTCAACCGGGATGGGGACGAACCAATCCTGCATATCCGCCTTATCAATCTAAGGAAGCGGAAAAAGATGCTTTATTGCAGGCATCGAAAGACCTTAAAGCCGAGCTTTCAGAAATAGAAAATCGAATCGCAGAATTAGGAAAAGATTCCGAAAAGTAAATAATTTATTTTCGATTTCTGAAATAATTTAATGGGGGAATTTTCAAAATTCCCCCATTTTCATATTATAACAATTTTTTATTGCAATGTTATAGTTTTTCGATAAGTTATAGAGAATTATGAAATCGAAAATTTTTACAATAACCGCGATTATCTATAGTGTGGCACTATTTTCAATGTCTCTAATCCCTAAATTCGGTCCGGGGCAGATATTCCCATTCGCGGATAAAATAACGCATTTAGGAGCATTTATCGTATTGGGATTTCTTGTCGTTCACTCGATTAGAGAATTCAAAAATACCCGTCATATCTGGATTTATGCACTTATTATCGCATCGGTTTATGGGATTCTGATGGAAATCGCTCAAGGTTATATTCCCGGACGAGAATGCAGTTATTTCGATTGGATAGCGGATTTTCTCGGTGCATCGGCAGGCGTATTTATTAAAATCCCATCGAGACTGAAGCGTATCGAGAAGAAATTAAATTCAAAATAAAAACAACCCCGCTTTTTGTATCGAACGGAGTCATTTTTCATTGCTAATCTCGAATTGTTCGGTCATTTCTCGATTTCATTATTTCATAGAAATATTAGTCGAATATCGAGATGTTTATCCCTGCTTGTCTGCGAAAAGTTCCTTAATCGCGCCTATAGAACCGAGTGTCTGCGCCGATTCATAAGGTATAAATACTTTTGTCGCTTGACCATTTGCGATAGCGATAAGCGATTCGAGATATTTTATCGCAACCAAATCGGGTGTCGGTTTGCCCCGATGAATAGCGGAATATACTTTTTCGACAGCTTGCGCTTCACCATCGGCGACAGTGGTCTTTCTATACTTTTCAGCATCGGCGACTTTTTTAATTGCCGCCGCATCGCCCTCGGATTTGAGAATCGCTGCCTGCTTATGACCCTCGGCTTCGAGAATTTCGGATTGCTTGATACCCTCGGCTTCGAGAATTGCCGCTCGTCTAACCCGCTCGGCTTTCATCTGTCGATGCATCGCTTCGGTAACATCTACCGGCGGTTCGATTCGCTGAAGTTCCACTCGTGTAACTTTAGCACCCCATTTATCTGTTGCCTCGTCGAGAATCATTCGCAGTTGAGTATTCACTTTTTCTCTCGATGTCAGCGATTCATCTAACTGCATTTCACCGATTACATTACGAAGATTGGTCTGTGCGAGTTTTGTTACTGCCATATAGAAATTTTTGATATTGTAAAGGACTTTCACAGGGTCGGTGATTTCATAATAGACGATGGCATCGACAGTTACGACGACATTGTCCTTAGTGATAACATCCTGCGGCGGGACATCGACAACCTGTTCGCGCATATCGACCTTGCGCATTTTCTCGAACATAGGAATTATAACCCTAAGACCCGGGTTGGCTGTTTTTTCATATCTACCTAAAAGTTCCACAGCGGCTTTTTGCCAGGGGCGAACAATTTTGATAGATTTCATAACGATTATCAGAATCGCGACGACGATAATAATCACGACTGTTCCCATAATAAAACCTCCTCGAAATAAGTTTATTCGTTCTTTTCGCCGAAATATTTTTTCACGAGCAAATGAGTGCCATCGATTTGTTCGACCTCGACCCACTGGTCTATTTCGATTTCATCATCTGCTTTTGCATTCCATTCTTCGCCCTCGATTTTTATCCTGCCGAATTCGCCTGGAACGATTTTTGTGATAACTTTGCCGTGTTCGCCGATTAGTCTTTCCGCACCGACTCGACGACCGACCTTCTCGGTTTTTTTAAGAAAAATTTGAGCGAGTATCAAAGAAATTATCGAGACAACGAGAAATACGATTACCTGAACAGTTTGACCAGCTCCCAAAAGAGTGCAAATTCCCGCAACGGTTGCTCCGATACCGAACCAGACGATAACGAGTCCCGGCATAAATATTTCAGCGACGATGAGTATCGCTCCCGCAATGAACCAAATCGCATAATCGGGCATTTTAACCTCCTTGATTACCTGCTAAATTTTTTTATCTCATAAAATATACACATAAATTAAAATAATATTCACATTTTTTATTTGGTAAAAACATTTATAGTATAAGTGTTCGGTCGAGTGTCCCAAACGATAAGTAAAAAAATGTATATCGGATTATTTGGTTTCTTTCAATCTGTAATCGCCATCGCCGATTTGGTCGACAAAAACCAGCGTGAGATTCAACGAGTAATAATACCAGACTTCATAAGAATAATAGTCTATTTCGAATGGATGCCGTTCGATTTCATTGGGTTGACCATAGGTGATATAAGTTCTTCCTCTATCGGTTTTCCATCCCTGTTTCGATGTTGTTCCAAAATGTTCGTTCGCGTATTGGACTCTTCGGAAAAATTCCTCTTTTGCCTCGTTTAATTCGGTATTTGGAGACAGGTCGCGTTTTGTCCAGAATTCGTCCCAAAGCGAATCCCGTTCGGTCGAATCTGCATTCTCGAGTTTTTTTATCTCTGATGGATTCGCGATTAGTTCCAATTGATTTATAAGCTCGTCGAAATGGTATTTCATCATAGATTTCGGCGTTTGAATTAGTGTGAAATCGTTTTTTGTTCGAGCAATTTTCTTGCCATTTTTATCGAGTATTCGCAAATCTGCTCGATATTGCCCACCGGGCATTTTTGAAATCGGGAATATCGCAGCGGCAATCGTATCGCCACCATCGACCGTGATAATTCCTTTATAATCCCTTGTTTTAACTCTCGCTCCACTGATAATCAATTTCACACGAGAGCTTTCGGGAATGTCGTATATTTGAGCGCAAACGCCCAAGCTATCCCATAATGCGGGGACTTTGGCGGATATTACGAGCGAATCGTTTTCTGGAACGAAAAACCACGATGTCGATATTTTGATTTTTTTAGGGTCGGGAACTTTTATCGTTATTTGAGATTTCGCTTTCGTCTTCGCATTGAGGTCGTCGAGTATCAAATAGAGCTTATATTTTCCCTTGTGCAAAAGTATCTGGAATTTTTTCGCATTCCATAAATCCGAAAGATTTGTTGCACTGTATTTCCCCACCGATAAACTATCCGTAGCGGATTGGGTGAGAATAAGCTCGTCGTCATCGTAAAGTGCGATACCGATTTTGTATCGAGCTTCATATTGCCCATTGTCGAGTTGAAACTGAAGTGCATTGTTCGTAAGCTGAATCGGGATTTCCACCTTGACTAATGTGTCCGCTCGAAAAAATTTATATGAAAAATTACCCTTGAGCGGCGAACCATCCTCGGTAGGCAAAATGAAAATACTTTGCGCACCGATAATTCCTACAAATCCAAGCAGAATAACGATTGTAATCGCTAAAACTTTTATGTTCTCGGATGATATTTGTGATAATTTTCGAATATCCACTCCTGTGAAATATTTGTATAAATTTGAGTTGTTGTAATACTTTCATGTCCGAGCATCATCTGCACAGCGCGCAAATCCGCTCCGCCCTCGAGCAAATGCGTTGCGAAACTATGTCTAAATGTGTGCGGATGAACGGGTTTTTCGATTCCCGAAGCATTCGTCCATCTCTTGACTATTTTCCATATTCCCATTCTCGATAGTTTCCCGCCGCGATTGTTCAAAAAAATATAACCACCCGAATTCTGTTTTGCAAGTTTTGTTCTGCCATCGCGAATATATCTGTCTAACCAATATAACGATTCCTTCGCAATCGGGACGAGTCTTTCCTTAGAACCCTTGCCGAAAAGTCTGACAAAGCCGATTTCGGGATGAATATCCGATATTTTTGCACCGATGGATTCTGAAACTCGCGCCCCCGTAGCATACAAAAATTCGAGCAATGCTCTATCGCGAAGTCCCAGCGGTGTATCGATTTTCACACAAGAAAGAATTTTTTCGACCTCGTCGATAGAAAGCACATCGGGAAGTTTTTTGGCACTTTTCGGCAATTCGACACCTTCGAGCGGGTCGATTTCTGTATATCGATTAAATATCAAAAACGACCAGAATGTTTTCAGCGCCGATATATTGCGGGAAATCGAACGAGCCGACAATCCAAGTTCGGATAAAAATCTGATATAACCTGCGATTAGTCCTCTCGTGGCATCGTCGATTTTGGAGATATTGTGCATTTCGAGATATCGAGCGAATCGAGCGATATCCCGCGAATATGCATCGACAGTGTTCGGCGACGATGTCAGTTCGGAAACAAGATAGCTTCTAAATAGCTTTTCCAATGTATTTATCTCGAATAGCATTTTACCATCGATATATAAGATAATTTTTTCGATTATATTCGCAAGATGAATTTATTTGTCAGGCAATCCCTTTTGAGCCATTCGGCTCTTTTGAACCCTTCGGTTCTTTTTAAGGGTGACTTTTCTTGCTGATGGAATTAGCAATTCATTGTCGCCCAGGCATTCGCCTGCTTTTATTGGCGACTTTTCTCCCGTCCAGACGGAATTCATTGTCGCCCAGAAGTTTCAAAAGTTATTTATGATTAATCAAGCGTTGCAGGGAATTGTTCCGCTTTTGTGGAACAAGGAAAGCAACGCAAAGAAAACACCCGAAGGGTGGAGGCAAAGTCTGTTTAAAAAATTGTTTGTTTTTTAATTTGAATTGTATAGATTAAAAAAATCTATGAATGGGAAGAATTTAAAAAAATTTGAAAATAGTTGGTTTCATTTCAGGGAAATGTGGATTCGGTTCTATAAACACGGTGGACCGATGATGGCGGCTGCTATTTCGTTTTATTTTATACTGTCGTCTGTGCCGCTGACATTGCTTGGATTATCAATATTGGGAATGGTTCTCGGTTCGCCGCAAAAAGCTACTGCATGGATGTTAGCGATTACCAATCTTCAAAGATTTTTCCCTGCTGGCACAATGCCGATGGCATCGTTTTTCGAGACTTTTATATCACGAGCGCAGTTTGTTAGCATTTTAAGTTTCGTTCTGCTTTTTGTGTTTTCGGGTGGAGTTTTTCTCACTGTTGAATCTGCGATAAATAGGGTTTTTGAACGGCGCGAAAATCGACCACTTTGGAGACAGTTACTTTTTGCATATATTTTGATGTTACTGACATATTTATTCCTTATCGGTTCGGTTGCTATGACCTGGGGAGCTATGATTGCCGCCGATTTGGGAACCAGTATTCTCGGTATTCCAAGTGCGAGAATGGGAATGTTTTGGCAAATATTTTGGTTTATGACACCTCTAATTTGGGTTGCTTTTTTCTTCGCATTGGTATATAAAATAATTCCACATAGAAAAGTTCGGTGGAAATATGCTCTTGCAGGTGGTTTTTTTGCCGGTATCGGATGGGAAATTGCGAAAAGGTTGTTCACGATTTATATTAAATATGTGGTGCGGTTTAATGAACTTTACGGCGGAATCAGTGTTGCGCTGGCGACTTTAATGTGGATTTTTTATACCGCAGCGATTTTATTACTTGGCGGTGAATTGGTTATGGATATTATAAAGGAAAAAGGGAAAGGCGAGGTTTTATTATGAAGGCATCTAAATCCACAATATTTATAATATTATTTTTCGGAATAATTTTTGCCGACGACTATTTTGCAACTAAGGATGGAATTAAAGAATATAAAAAAAATAATTTCGATAAAGCTTTAACTAATTTTAAAAAAGCTAAAAAAGTTGATAAATCCGATATTATTAATTATTTAAATATCGGTTCGACATTATATAAACAGGGGAAATACGCGGATGCGATTAACGAGAATATCGATGGTATATCGGCGGATACAGCTATTTCAGATACCAATGTCGCAAGCGAGATTCTTTACAATACCGGCAATTCATTTTATCGAATCGATAGTCTGAAACAGGCATCGAAATTTTATCGAGCATCGCTTTTGGCAAATCCCGATGATAAAGATGCCAAATATAATCTCGAACTCGTTATGCAAAAGATGGCGCAGTCCCAATGTAAAAATCAGAATCAGCAACAAAATCAACAAAATCAACAAAACCAACAGAATAAACAGCAGGGGGAAAAGAACCAACAGAACCAGCAGAACCAACAGAATCAACAAAAACAAGAAAATCAGCAACAGCAACAGCAACAGCAACAGCAACAGCAACAACAGCAAAAGGATGAGAAAAAACAGCAGCAGCAGAAAAAAGGGGAAATGACTAAAGAACAAGCCGAAAGATTGATGAAAGCTATGGAAAATCAGGAACAGAACGAACTTTCCAATTGGATGAAAAATCAAAAGAAAAAGCGAAAAAATGGTAGTAAATATAACAATCCAAGGGATTGGTAAAGTGTAAAACAAACTATGTTGGGAAATAAATTAAAAATATTATCACTATTATTATTTCTGTCTTTTACAGTGCTTTGGGCAAATGTTTCTGTCGAGGCATCTGTCGATAGAACCACTGTAAGTATCGATAATAATATAACATTGACGATAACTGTCAGCGGCGAGGGAATGGGCAGTGTTTCCGCGCCAGGATTTCCAGCAACAAACGATTGGGCGCTTCAAGGAACATCGTCATCGACATCGACGAATGTGCAGATTGTCAATGGGAAATTCACATCGTCGAAAACAATCGGTTTTATCTATTACATTTCACCACAAAAAGTCGGGAATTTAATTATACCATCGTTCACTGTCAATGTAAAAGGCAGAAATTATAGGACAAAACCGATAACGATTCAAGTATTAAAATCGGGTTCGCCCAAACCGAGTCAGAGAAGAACGCCATCGCCGACATCGCCATCGCAGGTGAAAAGCAATGGAAAAGATTTGTTCATTTCCTCCACATCGTATCCCGATACAGTATATATCGGTCAGCAGGTTACTGTGGATTTTTCATTATATACCAATCACAATCTTGTGAATGTTTCATTTGCTAAGGATGCCGAACTGAAAAATTTCTGGGTCGAGAATTTATACGAGGCGCAAAAACTTTCATTTCAGCCGACAACGATTCACGGAGTAAAATACTATGGAATGCTTTTCCGCAAGGTTGCAGCGTTTCCATTATCACAGGGAACTCTAACTATCGAACCGCCGGAACTTACATGCACAGTTAGGTCTGCTCCGAGAAGTTTTTTCGATTTTGGTAGGCGTGAAAACATAAATGTTCGTGGCAGAAAAATTAAAGTTATAGTTAAACCGTTGCCAACGAAAGGGAAACCCGCATCGTTTAATGGTGCGGTCGGAAAATATTCCATTTCTGGCAAAGTGGACCGACCCGAATTGCACGCAGGTGAGGCTTTAACATTCACGGTTGTCATCGATGGTATCGGCAATATCGAGGAGATTTCGATTCCAGACCCTCAATTGCCACCGGATTTCGAACTATTCGATAGAAAAGAAACTGTCGATAAGAAAAATAAGAATGGCAAATGGGGCGGCTCGAAAAAAGTAGATTTCTATCTTGTTCCTCGAAACGAGGGAAAATATGTCATTCCACCTTTAAAATTCGCATATTTCAACCCGAAAATGAAAAAATATATCACGATTGCCACAGATTCCATCGAGGTCGATGTGCTAAAAGGCAAGGGAACAGCGAAATATAGCGCAGCGGGAAGAAGTGGAATCGTATCCGTCGGCGGCGATATTCAGTTTATCAAACCAGATGTGAAAGAAATTCCTGTGGCAAAATTTACACTGCGATGGGGAATTACATTTTTGTGGTTTCTGCCTATCGAATTGCTGCTGATTTTAATCGCTATATCGTATCGGCAAAGGCAGGAGCATTTGATAAGCAACTGGCGGACAGTGAAAGCATCTAAGGCATTAAAACAGGCGAGGAAAAAATTGAACTCCGCTAAAAAAGCATCCAATTTGCACGAGACACTCGGGGATGTCTCCGATGCGATTTTCGGTTATATCGGCGATAAACTCGGCACAGACCCCGGTGCTGTTATTTTCGACGATGCGAGAATTCATCTCGAGGAACGCTCTGTCCCTGCCGATACTGTGGAAAAAATTAAGAATATACTCGATACTGTGGATAGTGCGAGATTCGCTCCATCGGAGTTCAAAATCGATGTGAAAAAATTGGTAAATGAAACGAAAGATATTTTGACAGAAATCGATAGGGAAATTAGCTGATTGTGTGAAAAATGAAGAATTTTAATTTAAATAAATGGTTAACGCTGCTAATCGTTTTCGTTATTGCGATTCCGATATTCGCCGCTAAATCTGCTAAATTAGCGGATTTATATAATCGGGGAAATAAGGCGTATCGCAATAAGGATTTTAATACAGCGATTAAGAAATATACCGCCGCAATCGATTCGGGTGGAGTTTCCTCAGAACTTTTCTATAATCTCGGCAATGCCTATTTCAGAGCAGGTAGTCTTGCGAAAGCGACATTATGGTTCGAACGCGCGAGAATGCTTGCTCCAACCGATAACGATATAAATAATAATCTGAAATTCGTTCAAAAATCGACTCAGGATAAAATCGAATCGCTCTATCGCGGGATTTTAATCGTATGGTTCATTCGCCTTATCGAATCGATTTCATTCGATAGATATTGGTGGATTCTTTTAATCGTTTCGCTTTTAGCAACACTCGCAACTATTTACAAAATCCTTCGACTGCAAGGCAGCTGGTTAGCGATTACATTTTGGATTTTATTTTTAGTTTTGCTCGCTGGATGGTATTTTAAGGGAAATAGAATCTGGGAACGCAATCTCGCCGTTACGATGTTCCCGAAAGTCGATGTGCGAAGCGCTCCCGAACAGGATTCTGAAATTCTGTTCACAATTCACGATGGCACGATACTCGGTATTAAGGAATATCGTCGCAACTGGTTTAGAATTATTCTCGCTGATGGTCATACAGGTTGGCTGCCCGAAAAATCTATAGAGAAAGTGTTTAATGATAGAATCCAAACGAAAAAAAACAACAGAGAATAGGTAAAAATTATATGAGAAAATCGACTATTGCAGTTTTTCTTGTTTCACTGTTGGGGCTTTGTTTCAGCGATACACTATCTATCGCACCCGATTCGAATCGAGCTGTCGAGACGGTTGTCGAAACTGTTTATGTTCGCAATGATACAACCTGTGCATATGGTAAGGACGAAATAATCGCTTTTGCCGACCATCTGTTCGGACTCGGCGAATACGACCGTGCGAGTATCGAGTATTTACGGTATTCATTTATATATTCGGATAATCCCTGTGTCGATGCGGTATTGTTCAAAGCGGGTCTCTGCAAGGAACATGCAGGCGATTATAGAGCGGCTCGAAAAATATATTCGACATTGCTATCTGTCCCCGATGAACGAGCCAATTCATTCGCAGGATATAGAATCCCATTGACATATCTGCTCGAAAATAAACCCGATTCGGCTCTTTCTGCAATCGTTCCCACTGTCCAGACACAAGGTGCTATCCAATATTTGAAGGGCTGGATTTATCTTCACCAGAAGCGATATAGCGATGCGCTTTCATTGTTCGAAAACATTTCCGACAACGCCGAAAGTTCCGATGTCGCAGGTAGTATCGATTATCTATTGCATCGGTCCCGTCAGGGGGAGAAACTTTCCCGCCGAAGTCCATTTTTAGCGGGATTGTTATCATCGGTTGTTCCCGGTCTCGGTAGAGCATATTGCGGCAGATGGGACGATGGATTGTTTTCATTTATTATAGTCGGTTCGACAGGTTCGCTTTCCTATGCCGAATGGAACAACGACAAAGAATTCGCATCGGTGATGGCGGTGATTTCTGCATTTTTCTATCTCGGGAATATATATGGCTCGGCGAAAGGCGCGGAAGTCTATAATATCGAGAAGGACAAAATTTTCTGGAAAACCACCTGGAAAGAAGTTCCTCATCCACCTACTATGCTCTATTCCGATTTCAAATGCGAAAAGACAGAATAGCGATTTTCCTGGCAATTTTGTATCCCATTAAAATTAAAATAGTGAATATGAATATGATTTGCGGGGGAATGCTGTGTATGAACCCCCTATCCCGACAAGTCGGGATTTGTCCCCCTTAATAAGGGGGACAGAAACCGAGCGTCAGCGAAGGTTTCAGGGGGTAGTTGGACAAATGAGCAGAGCGCAAACGGAGCGAATAGGGAGTTTATATGGCAACCCGACAAAACAATCGCATCGGGAGTTTATTTAATAAGAGCAACCGCAGGCGACCAAATGATAACCAAGCGTGCAATCCTGATTCGCTAAAAGACAAACGAATAAAAAAATAAAACAAGGAGAAGCATTATGCCATGGAAACCCATCGACGACCTTATCGAGCAGGGGAACTAATCTCACCTCCTCACCGTTTCTACCCCATCCCTCGCCCAAAAACCCCGTGGTTGAGCGAAATAGAGAAAGGAATTATCATCCGGACGATAAGAATTGTCTCTCGTGTGGAAGGAATTATTATTCGGACATAAAGAATTGTCTTTCGGGTGGGAACGAAAATCATCCGGACACAAAGAATTGTCTTCCGGATATAAAGAATTATCGTCCGGGCACAAACGAAAATCATTCCGACAGGAACTGAAATGGCGCCAACACGAACGGAATTTATCCAGCGGGGAATGAAAATAATTAAGATAGAAACGGCAAAAGCAAAAATCTGTTCATCATTCAGAGCACCGATTCAGATTACTTTTCCTTATTTTATCGAAAAATAATTTGACAATTCTCTTTTCTACATTATTACATATGATGTTATGAGGAATTACAATTCTCAAATATCATCGAGAACGAATTTCGTAGGGACGCATCCGTGTATGCGTCCAATAAAAGATGGGACCATCTCCAAGATGGCGTCCATCTGGGCAATATATCAAAGGACAGACACACAGGTCTGTCCCTACAGTTTTGCCGACCCATTTCTGCGGCAAATAATTGCACCCGAAAACTATCCCCCCCCAAGTCATTGTAATGTAGGTTATAGCAATTACTTGAACAGCGGGCTTCAGTCTGCTGCTTTCGTCAGACGACTGAAGTCGTCTGTTCACAACCATTCTTTTCCCGACTTATTACGAGCCGGAAAGGGTGATTTTCCATTTTGTAACCCGAAAACCATTTTACAAGGAGGTCTCAAATGAGACGCAGTATTATGTTTGCTTTAAGCCTTACACTCTTAATAAGTTTTTGCTTTGCCCAGCCGACAATACAGTGGCAGCGCTCCCTCGGCGGAAGTGATTTGGATTATGCGTATTCCCTTCAACAGACTACCGATGGCGGTTTCATCGTGGCGGGAGGGTCCGCTTCCAATGATAGCGATGTCAGCGGAAACCACGGCTCTTCTGATTATTGGGTAGTGAAGTTGAATTCTGTGGGGGAAATTGTCTGGCAGAGAACACTCGGCGGAAGTTCTGATGATTGTGCGACTTCCCTTCAACAGACTACCGATGGCGGTTTCATCGTGGCGGGAGGGTCCGCTTCCAATGATGGCGATGTCAGCGGAAACCATGGCTCTTCTGATTATTGGG
>JAGGZE010000184.1 GCA_021162205.1 bacterium | reverse complement strand
GAAATATCTTAATATTTACCGATTGAAGGGGGAAAGTTTTCAAATTCATCGAAGTGTGCGTTTTTTTTATATGTGTATTCTTTCACCGTAGAAATTTAATAATATTCTTTACTGTTCCTCATGGCTTGCTACGGTGTCGGTCGAGATGGTTATTCTCGTCGAGAAATGCTTAATCGTGAAAAATCTCGAAGAAATCAAAAGGCACCGTTTCACTAAACACATTTATAATCGATTCCAAGCCGGTAATGGCTGCAACGCAGGAGAACAATTTCAAAAATCCGAATCGAAACACCCGAAATAAAAAAAGCAAACGAAATCCCGCAGCAACTATCGGCTACTACTCCTATCAGCAAGTGCCTGGCAGAAAGGATAACTATATATTCTTCTGGGGCTATCGCACATTCGCAAAAATCCAAACCAAACAAAAAGCCGTATGAGCGAAACTCTCAAAAATTATTTTTAAAGAACTGTTCCATAATCTATGGAAAATCTATCCCAAATTCACAATAATCCCTATACAAAACACATTTGTAGCACAATAATCACCGAAAAATACAATCCTCAATATACTTTCTGTCAACAATTTCTATCAATTATTTTTTCAATTCCATATTTTGAAGAACTCTTTATAACAAGCTATATCGTTTTTTAGATTTGGCAAGTAAAAATATGAATTGTGAATTTACAACCAATCGTTTTTGAAATTTTTAGTTATGAGTTTCATTAAAGACATTTTCGAGTAAAACGCAATATAATCTATGAAAGACAAAGGGTTGTAAATTCTTATGATTTCTATCTTGACACTTTCAGTCTAGCAATATATTTTTATTCCCGCAAAAGAGAGAATAAGTTTCGTTCGACCCTTATCTAATGCAGATTTGAGTTATCAACATAATCGAAGTTATCAACATAATGTTTATAAGTAAAAGTTATAAAAATTGAAATGAAATATCTTAATATTTACCGATTGAAGGGGGAAAGTTTTCAAATTCATCGAAGTGTGCGTTTTTTTTATATGTGTATTCTTTCACCGTAGAAATTTAATAATATTCGGCGTTTTTTTAGCGTTAATATGTGGAGTTCTTTTATAGTCGATTTAAGGAGCAAATTATGAGCACTTATAGCACTGGGATTTGGCAAAAGTGCCTTCAAATAATTGCTACACAGGTTAATCCGCAATCGTTCAGAACCTGGTTCGAGCAAAGTTTTGAAATAGATTCATCTGATAACACATTGACAATAGAGGTTAAAAGCCAATTTATAGCCGAATGGCTAACGACAAATTACAATTCGATTATTATAAACGCAGTTCAGACAGTCGTTGAAAATGATATGCCTGTCGTTCTTGCCTACCCTAAAAACCACGGTTATGAACATATTTCACTTGCATCCTCGAAAGAACATGCTCGAACTGTTCGGGATAAGCAGGGACATCTCAATCCACGATACACTTTCGATTCATTCGTAGTCGGCGAATTTAACAGACTCGCATTTATGTCGGCGATGGCTGTGGCGGAATCTCCCGGCAAAACAAAATATAACCCACTTTATATTCAAGGCGGAGTCGGACTTGGAAAAACTCATCTAATTCAGGCAATCGGGCATTTTATCGAGCAGAATTATCCCGAAAAAATCGTAAGGTATGTTTCAACCGAGCGGTTCACCGACAGATTTATCAATTCGCTGATAAATAAAACTACTTCGCGATTCAGGGAATATTATCGTTCCGCCGATGTTTTGCTTATCGACGATGTCCAGTTTTTCTCTGGCAAAGAGGGAATTCAAAACGAATTTTTCCACCTATTCAATGCACTTCATCAGCGAGGTCAACAGATTGTTTTGACATCGGATATTCCGCCATCGCGGATAAAGGGTCTCGAGGATAGATTGCTTTCGCGTTTCCAGTGGGGACTTATCGTGGACATGCAATTGCCGGAGTTCGAAAGCCGGGTGGCGATATTGCGTAAAAAAGCTGAAGCCGATGGTATCGAACTTCCCGATGAAATTCTATCGCTTATCGCACAGAGCATAACCTCGAATATTCGTGAACTCGAAGGCACACTCATTCGTCTGCTCGCTTATGCATCGATTCAAGGGAAAGATATTACTCCCGAGCTGACGATGGATGTTATCGGGCAATACACTCGACCTATGCTTCAAATGGGACGGAAAATCACTCTCGAGGATATTCTGAATATCGTATCGGAATATATCGGTGTCTCGACCGAACAGATTCGTGGCAAACGGCGCACCAAAAATGTCGCACTTGCAAGACAAATCGCAATGTATTTATCGAGAAAATTCACAGGTTCCTCGCTGAAACATATCGGTCAGTTTTTCGGTGGCAGAGACCATTCCACAGTCGTTCACGCCTGCAAAAAAATCCCAAAATATAAGGGTGAAGTGGAAAGAATTGTAACTCAAATCGAGAATAAACTCGGTAAATGAGCTAATTCATTTCACAAATTTCTTGACATTAAAGGTATAGAGCACAAATATATATTCGATTTGGGGAGTCGTCTAATTGGCAGGACAGTGGACTCTGGCTCCACCGATTGGGGTTCAAATCCCTGCTCCCCAGATAGACTATGAATTCGGGACTTCCCATCTGTTTGGGATTTCTTTTAATAGCGGAGAATAGTTAATGGATTTGAACCCGATGAAACGAGCCGAATGGCTCTTCAAATCCCTGCTCCATAGATAGACTATGAATTCGGGACTTCCCATCTGTTTGGGATTTCTTTTAATAGCGGAG
>JAGGZE010000111.1 GCA_021162205.1 bacterium | reverse complement strand
GTTCCCTCATCCGTCCCGACCAGTCGGGACACCTTCTCCCAACAAGTGGGAGAAGGAACAGATGCCGAGCATTTCCTTAAAGTCCTTCTCCCATTCACTATGAGAAGGATTTAGGATGAGGGAAATCACCACCTTTCAGGTGTTTTCTTTGCGTTGCTTTTCTTTCGTGAGTTCGAGCATCGCAGTCCTGAGTTCGTGCGTAACACTCGTAAGGTCGAGATTCGGGCTATGCCATGTGATGCTCGGGCTATGCTATATAATGCTCCACATGTAGCATGTAACGCTCGGTCTATAGTGTGTGAAGCTCGACCCATGCAATGTGATGCTCGACCCGTATTATGACGCACTCGGGCTGTGCCATGCTGCGCTCGGTCTGTGCTATGTAAGCATCTTTCTATGACATGCAATCCTCGGGTGATGGAATGTAACGCTCGACCTCTGGAATGCTAAGCTCGGATTGCCGCTTTTACTCCTTTTTTTTAGGTTTTTGTCGTTCTAATTCATCGATATATGCGAATGTAGGGGCGTTCAACTGAACGCCCTTACAGTAAATTGGGCGAACGCCATTCGCCCCTATAATTCGTTATCGGGCAATCCCGATGCATTCGGGGATTGTTCAGGAAATCGGCACCAAAAACAGGCGAACGTCTGGGCGACAATGAATCCCGAGTTGTCGAAAGCGGTTAATCGCCTCGTATCGAAAGCCGACTACTTTTCTTCATCTTCCTTTTTCTCCCATTTATCGTAAGCGATAATGATTTCCTGAACCAGCGGATGACGAACCACATCCCTTTCCGATAGATATACGAAATCGATACCTGATATATTATCGAGAATCGAACGGGCTCCCAAAAGTCCCGACATAGACTTTTCCGGCAAATCTATCTGCGTAATATCGCCCGTAACGACTGTTTTCGAGTTCATCCCGAGACGAGTCAAAAACATTTTCATCTGGCGAACTGTCGTATTTTGCGCCTCATCGAGTATAATGAACGAATTGTTCAATGTTCTTCCGCGCATAAATGCCAGTGGAGCTATTTCGATTATACCTGTCTCGATATTTCTATCGACCTGTCCTCGTGGAAGCATATCGTAAAGTGCATCGTAAAGTGGGCGAAGATATGGGTCGATTTTTTCTTTCATATCGCCGGGCAAAAAACCGAGCTTCTCATCGGTTTCGACAGCGGGACGAACGAGAACTATTCGGTCGATTCGGCGCTCCTTGAGAAACCTGACAGCACAGGCGACAGCGATATAAGTTTTACCTGTGCCGGCGGGACCGATTGAAAAAACAAGGTCGCTGGAATATATCGCATCTATATATTTCTTTTGCCCATTGCTTCGCGGACGAATCGCTATTCTACGGTTCGTCAAAAGAATTCGGTCATCGTCGAGCGATGGTTTGGAATCATCATTGCCATTAACCATTTTCATCGCATACTGTAATGTCTGTTCTGAAATCGAGCCGCCCGATGCGAGATGTTGAATTATATCGTTGAAAAGTTCTTTGACCTTATGAGATGGTTCTTTTTCGCCATATATCTGGATTTCATCGCCGCGAGCCACGATTTTAACAGGAAACTCGAGCTCGATTTCTTTGAGAAACGCACCTCGTTGTCCGAAAAGCTGACGCTGGTCGATTCCGAGTATCGATACTTTTAATGGACGCCCGGAAAATTTCGCTCTTTTAATCGCTGCCATAATTCTAAAATTACCCCCTGAAATTTAATTTCGTATAAGACTTTTGCAAAATACATTATTTAATTAATAAAACAATATTATTCTTCGCATAATACAAAGTGCTAAAACAACCTTGCTGACTTTTTAAAAAGCCCCCCATTTCTGGAGGGCTCGTAGATGATGCGCAGGGGTTAATTTATCGATTGTGTTTATTGCCGAAATCTTTCTTGTTCATTTTCCCATGCTCAGAACATTTTTCGTGTCTATTCTCTTGCATCTCCCGACGGTGTGATTGCATCGTTTCCTTAAGTTGCTCGCGTTGGACCGGTGTGAGAACATCGCGAATTTGAAGCATCGCTTTCAATTGCAAAGTTTTCATTTCATTTTCCTTATTCATTACTTTTTGGGCAACTTTTTCGATATCGGAACTTTTTGCATTGGAATCCTGCATAAGATTTCTCAAGTCGATTTCTGTTTTTCCCTTGTCGGCTTTGATATCGATGACTTTTTTCGCATTCACATCGCGGATTTTTTTGATTTGGTCGATTTGGTCGTCGGTCAAATCGATTTCATCGGCGAATCTTTCGATTCTATTCAACATATCGAATCCGCCACCACCACCGCGTGCATCTATTCTTTTTCTCGGTCCGCCCAACTGTTCATTCTGAGCGAAAAGCACGCCGAGTCCAACGAGCAGTCCCAAAAGAACGATGCCGCTCATTACTAATGTTGTCCGTTTCATTTTTGCCTCCTTTTTTAGGTTAATTTATTCCCAACGATTATCGCGTCGATTTTTCTTGTCGCCACGATGAAAATCGCGTATTAAATTCATCATTTTTTTGCGGAAATCGATTTCAAATAGAATGTATTTAGCCTGCTGGTCTATTGTTAATATACCCTGAAGTTTGCCATAGAAATCCGCTTCATTTCTGCATTGAGTATCCCGAGCATCGTTGATTTCACCGATAATATCTGCTATTTCCAATGAATCGGCATCGTTATCGATAGCATTTTCGAGTTGCTCAATATTTTTTGCCATTTTCTCTTGAAGTGAATCCTGCTTTTTTTGGAACTGTTTTATCGCCGGGAAAAGCTTTGTGGTTTGGTCTTCGTTCAAATCGAGTGCCTCGGTTAGTTTCCACATTTTAAGCGTTTCGATTCGCTCCATCATCTTATGCGATGGCTTATCATCGGGGAACATAGGTTGAGCCGAAACTGTTTCGGTGATACCGAATAACAGTATTGTTGCTAAAATTAATTTAATTATTTGTCTTGTGTGTTTCATATTAAAAACCTCCTAATTAAAAAACTATATTTCATCTGCGAGAGCCACTAAAAGCTCTTCTTGTTCGTCATTTGAAAGTGTCGAGATAGCGCTCTCGATATCGCTTTCATAAATCATTACATTGGCAATAGAATCGATGTCGGTATCAATTACCTCGTATATTATTTCATCCTCGGGAATTTTTTCGAGCTGCTGCCAGTAATCTTTTTCAGAAAACACGAAGAAATCATTCTGGTCGATATTATTCCCACTCGAAAATGGGTCGATTGCGATTATAACAGCGATGATTATAATAGCGGTAGTAACAAAAACAGCTCGGAATTTCAGTGCCTTGCGATGTTTTTCGACCTTGTGCCATATTCCCCCGCGAATTTTTTCCATTTCCCTCGGTGTCAGAACAGACATCGTGGATTCCCATATTTCATCAAACTTTTTTTCATCGAATTCATTCATTTTTTATACTCCCAAATTCATCTAATAAATTTGTTCTCAAAAATTTTTTCATCTTTTCTTTTGCTCTGTGAAGAAGAGTTTTAACTGTCCCTTTCGATATATTCATAACTTTTGCAACTTCCTCTGTCGAATATTTCTCTTCCATTCTTAAAACGAATGCCATTCGCTCGCGTGCTGTAAGTCTTTTAAGCGCCGATGCGATTGCTTTTCTATATTTATCCGCATCGATTTCATCGTCCCAATTCGGTTTTGAACCGAGACCTATAATTTCCTCGATTCCGATGAACACTCGCTTTTTGCGATATTTCGAGATACAGAGTCTTGTCGCTATAGTCTCGACCCATAATCGAAAACTCGATTCTCCACGAAACTTTTTTAAAGAACGCCAAGCACGGTAAAATGCTTCCTGAACTACATCGAGCGCATCGTCACGGTTGTCGAGCATCCTATAAGCCAATTGGAAAATCTGCGTCTGATGCGCTGTCATTAAATTTTCAAATGCTTCGGTATCGCCATCTTGTGCCTTCTGGATAATTTCACTTTCCAAATCGTGTCTCCAATTTTCCTTTTTCGCTTCCATTATAATAGACTCTTTTTTTTCATTCGGGTTGACAAAAATTTATATCGAGGAAAATATAAATAATTCTGTGGGAGATAAAATCTTTATATTATGAAAATATTTTCGATGGTATAAATATGCCAAACCCACGCCAATACAGCGTGGGCTGGACATATCAGAAATAGATTTAGAAATCACTTCGATTATTTAGTCATTATCTTTATCGGGATTTAAAAACGATTTCATAAATGGCTTAAACAATTCGATTGGAATTGGGAAAATCGTTGTGGAATTGTTTTCCGCAGCAATTGTATTAAGTGTTTGCAAGTATCGAAGTTGAATAGTAATCGGGCTTTTCGACATCACTTGAGCGGCTTCGGCAAGTTTCTCAGATGCTTGATATTCACCCTTTGCAGCGATAATTTTTGCTCTTCGTTCTCGTTCGGCTTCAGCCTGAGCCGCCATCGCTCGTTTCATCTCTTCTGGAAGGTCCACATGTTTTATTTCGACCATCGAAACTTTTATGCCCCACGGGTCGGTTTCACGGTCGATTATCTCCTGAAGTTTTTGATTGATTTCCTCTCTCGATGAAAGTAAATCATCCAATTCGACTTCACCAAGCACCGAACGAAGTGTCGTTTGGGCGAGTTGACTCGTAGCATAGAGATAATTCTCGACTTCGATAATAGCTTTTGTCGAATCGAGCACACGGAAATATACAACCGCATTTACCTGAACGGAAACATTATCCTTCGTGATAATATCCTGCGGGGGAACATCCAAAACGATAGTTCTCAAACTGACTTTTACCATTTTGTCCACAATTGGAATGAGAATAATTAGTCCAGGTCCTTTCGCACCGACTATTCTTCCAAGACGAAATATAACTCCACGCTCATATTCTCGAAGAACCCTTATCGCGCTGAAAATGAGTATAACAACGATAATGATGATAATTCCTAATGGCCCCATAATACCTCCTTGATTGTTTTTCTAAATATATTATATTTTCAAAATATTAGCAATTAATTAATAAAAAAATTTATTAAGAAATACTTGCATAAAATTATGCAATAAATTAAAATTAAATTTATTAAAATTAACCCGATTAAAATGCGCAAAAAAGAAAAAGACAAATCACCGATAAAATACATTCTTATTGTAATGCCAACATACAATGAGAAAGATAATATCGAGCGTATTGTGCCTGCGGTTCTTGCTCAGGATGAACGTATCGACATGCTTATCATCGATGATGGTTCTCCCGATGGCACAGGTGAAATCGCGGATAGAATTGCCCAAAATAATCCTCGAGTCAAAGTTCTTCATCGTAATGGCAAACTCGGTTTGGGAACCGCTTATGTTCACGGTTTTAAGTATTCACTCGAACATAACTACGACCTTACATTCGAGATGGATGCCGATTTTTCACACGACCCCGCTTATCTTCCAAAAATTATCGCATCGGCGGAGAATGGTTACGACCTAATCATAGGTTCTCGCTGGGTCGATGGTGGTGGAATCGAGAATTGGCCCAAGGGTCGTGAGCGTCTTTCTCGATGGGCAAGTCTTTATAGTAGAATTATAACGGGGCTTCCTATTCAAGATAATACCGCAGGTTTTCAAGCTTTCAGACGAAGGATTTTTCAGGAACTCGACCTCGATGGCATACATTCCGACGGCTATTCATTTCAGATAGAAACTAAATTCAGAGTTTGGCGAAAAGGATTTTGGATTAATGAAGTGCCTATCATTTTCAAGGATAGAGAAATGGGTGAATCGAAAATAAATCGGAAAATAATTTACGAAGCATTTTTTATGGTATGGATTTTAAGAATCGAAGCACTTTTAGGAAGGATTTAATATGGGTAAGCGTCGTTCCGAACAAAAAAGTGTATTACCTCAGCATCATAAAAAACAGATAAAACAACAAGAAATTGTCGACCTTGCAATTGTTGTGGTAAGTTATAATACCGCATTTCATCTTCGACGATGTCTTGTATCGTTGAAGGAAAATGCTATCACCGAGGGCAATTCGGTTGTGATAGTCGTGGATAATGCCTCGACAGATGGCAGTCCTCAGATGGTCAGAAAAAAATTCCCATGGGTATATCTTATCGAAAATGACGATAATTATGGATTCGCTCTTGGATGCAATCAGGGTATCGAAGCTGTCGATGCTAAATATTATTTACTTTTTAATTCTGATGCTGCTGCCATGGGCAATGCCTTGGATGTTATGGTTTCTTTTATGGATGCTAATCCCGATGTGGGTGCAGCAGGTGGATTGATACTTACCGAAGACGGCAAAATTCAACCATCGACTCTTGTATATCCGACATATTGGAATCTACTATTCTCGCGAGCATCATTGCTTTCCAAAATTCCTATATTTCGTTGGAAAATGCAGGAAATTCGTCGAGTTCCCGAAGATGTTACCGATGTATTAGCTCTCGCCGGCGGATTTCTCATTTTAAGAAACGAGGCAATCGAGCAAGTCGGTCTTTTGGATGAAAGATTTTTCATTTATCTCGAAGATATCGATATTTGCAAAAGATTACGGAAAAAGGGCTGGCGTGTTGTTTTTAATCCTAATGCCAGAATTCTTCATTCATGGGGCGCATCATCATCGAAAAGAAGAACGAAAGCATTCTGGTGGCATCATATGTCGATGTTCAAATATTTTCAAAAACATTATCCATATCTTTTGCCGATAAATCTTCTTTTAGGTATAGGACTTGTCGGACACTATGCACTATGGTGGTCTAT
This sequence comes from bacterium, assembly GCA_021162205.1. GTDB lineage: Bacteria > UBP14 > UBA6098 > B30-G16 > B30-G16 > JAGGZE01. The sequence goes on along the minus strand of JAGGZE010000111.1, from coordinate 3,806 downwards.
AAATACTATCACTGGATGGAAAACCTATAGAAATCGAGAATCTAAAAACAACCATAAAATCTAATTTCTTATATTGTAAATTCGATTAGAAATAAATAGTTATATCTAATTTGGGAAATAGTGGAGAACGATATGAACAAAGTATATATTTTTTTAACAATTCTTATATTCATCGCACAGATTTGGGGAATCGACCTCGATAATGCGCAAAAACTGATGGAAACATATCGACTGGCATTTAATTCGGGTAATCCCGATAATTTCGATACTATTCTTTCCGATAGTTTTTCATACTCGAATGCCGAACCCGAACTATCTAAAATGATATTTAAAAGTCTTGTGAATTTGTCTCCATACTCGATTTCCAATTTTTTAAATATCTCGATGTCATTTAATGGAAACGATACGGTGATTGTGAGTATGGATATGGAAATATCTTACGGTCCTGTCGATGATACGATTCCACAATCTTTTTTAATAGTCGATGAAAATAATACATTACGAATCGGTGCTATAATTTCTACCGATAATGACGAAATTCCCACGAAACAAATTCCGACCGATAAGTCTGAAATATTGAAAAGCAAAATTAAATAGCATCTATTATTGCCATTCAAAGTCTTTTCTCGCATATACCCAGTGAGTATCGAACGGCGTTTTAATCGGAATTCGATTGCTACGATAGTATTGCACAAAAAGCGGATGAATCCATAATGATAGCGGAAAATATACATAATTTTCGGGAAGTGTATCCGCTATCGCGATTATATTTTTGGCAAATTCGTCTGTAATTCCCGTATAATTATCGCGTGTTATTATAATATCCGGTTTGAACTTACCCAATGAATAATCATAGTCCCATTTATTATGTCCTACGAGTCCTGGATGAGATTCGGTGTGAGCGATATACTTGTCGTTTTTTCCTAAAAGGTCATAATATTTGAATTTGGGCGCGAGAAAGGGTATAGTTCCAGCTTCGAATAGAGCTATTTTTGTATTTTGCGGCAACTTCATTTTTTCGAGATATTCTGCTATAACCACTCTATCTACCCGATTTTTATCGGGACCATCAAATTTCGATATAGGAATAGCGAGCCATATATACGACGAAATTATTACCATAATCGATAAAGCGTAATATATACTTTGTTTCATAGATAATTTCGTTCGCAACGATATATATCGAGGTAATATATATTTCCTTATATTTTTAATTCCACTACCCGCTGTAATCGCCAATATAGGCAGCATAGGCAGTAAATATCTTCCATTCGGAAAAGCATCTCCACCGGTCCAGATTATATATAATGACCATACTATTAATATAATTCCCAGCGCAATAGATTTTTTCCTATACTCTTTTTTTGCAATCCAGTTTATAAACGCTATAAAAGAAAGTATTATAATGGGAATTAAACCACTATTCCATATAGTATATAACATATACTTTACACCATTGGATATTACTTTTGCACCGCCTGTTGTTTTGAGATAATAAGTATTCGGCAGCCAATCGCCATAGTATATTCTATATGCGATTATACAGGCGAAAATAAATAATATAGAATATATAATAGTTATAATAGATTTCCTTATACTATGTTTTGGAAATATTCTGCCGTATATTACTATAATATAGAAAACAAAAAATATAATTGCAGCATCGGGACGCACCACAAAAGCCGATGTAAGCAATATAATGGATATATACGGTCGAAATTTCGATTGTGTATTTATATCTGGTATCAATGGAATCATCGCAATCGTTATCAATAAAGTCTGTAGTGGAGTTTCAAATCCGTGAATAGACCAAAAAAGCAACGGCGCGCATATCGCGAGCCATATACCGATAACGGTCGCAGGAAATATACCGTATAATTTATATATAATTTTATATACTATAGCGATAATCGATAAGTTTATAAGTAAATTTATAATCAAAATCGGCAGAGAAGCCGTTCGTAATGGCAAATTCGGCAACAGTGTCAGCGCCATAATAGCGGTCCATCCGGGGTTAGTGATTCCCATAACTTTTTGTCCCTGCTGCCATACGAGTTGCCCATGATGTATAAGATTATATGCGTATTTCATCGAAATCATCGTATCGTCGGCAAGAAGGATATATCTTCCACGATTTGTGCAAAAGCTTTGCTGATATACTCCGTAGAAGAATAGAGTTAGATGAAGTATAATTATAATAATTAAAAATATTTTAGCCATTGTATATTTATTATCAGCGTATTGTATTTCCATTTCTAATATAGGATTACTTTTTAGACAATTTGGGTTGAATTTGCCGTTTAAGTTTCATCAATGTTGCTTTTTCTGGGATATCTGGCATATCTTTTAGCAAATTATCTATTTCCTTATCGAGTTCATCATATTTTTCACAGTTCTGAAGAACCGCGATATAGTTCATTCTCGCCATTTTGTTCAATTTATCAAATTTAACTATTTTTTTTGTATAGTATAATGCCGAATCGCAATTTCCCGCATCCAAATATGTTGCGCCAATATTCAATAATGCATCGGTAAATGTGGGGTCTATTCGATATGCTTTCTTAAAATATACCAACGAAGAATCACTATTTCCCGTTCTGAAAAATACTAAACCCAAATTGAATGGTATATCTGCGATTTCGGGGGTAAAGAACATCCCATACCTTGCCCATTTTTTAACTTTTTCATATTTTTGGGAACAGGAATATAATACCGTATAGAATATGTATCTTTCATTTAATTTAGGAAACTGTAAAAGTGCCTCATTAAATAATTTTCTTGCTGTGGCTGTATCGCCTTCATCAAACTTTTTTTCGGCGGTTTTCCATTCCCCATCGGATTGAAAAGCCCAATTGTATCCCAATACTTCAAATGGATTTTTGTTTTCTATTTTCGATTTATTTTCTATAAAATTCAAATATACACATCCCTGGTCGGTTTGTTCGGTGTATTCTGGATTATAACCTATCGGCACAGTTCTGACTAACATCATAATCACTAATGCAAAAAATGACACAATATATTCTATCTTTCGTGAAAATTTTGTTAATATAAAGTAAAAAAATAAAATCATAAAGGATAGTGCAAACAACCCAACCGCCTTTTTCCCTGCGAGAAAATAAAATATATTTACAAGACCTATTTTTCTGAGTGCGACCAACATCTCGGTCGTGGTATATCCCTCGAACGACCAAAAAAACTGAATTATAATAATTACAAATATGAATATAGGATATACATATTTCTCATAGCTTTTTAGCAATAACTTAACTTCTTCTATACCACATATTGCTATCGATATTATCACAGGAAAAGCAGAAATAAGCATCCGTTCGGGATCCCAAAATATCATCCCAAAAAATGGCAAAAGAAATAGCAGAAAATATTTCGATATTTTTGGAGAATTTTTCCAGCCAAAAATGAATAACAACCATATTAGACCATAAGAATCGAAAATACTCGTTATTATTGGAGTATACCCACCAATTCTATTTAACCATTCCTTTGAAAATAATATATTTTTGAAATAATTTAGTATAGTTTGAGAATAACCTTTCGATATCTCACCAGAATAACCTGGTAGAATACCGGGGTATCGTATAATTATAAAAGTAACGATTGGTAAAATACTAAGCAACAGTGTATTTTTTACAGCGTTTTTTAGCCTGTTTTTATACCAGTAATGTATAAAATATGGAATCAGCGTGAAAATTATAGTTTCTCTGTTTAAAATGCCCAGAACAAGCGTAATTAGATATAATAATTTTTTCTCCTTAACTATTGCATAGAACGATATAGATATGAAC
>JAGGZE010000179.1 GCA_021162205.1 bacterium | reverse complement strand
TCCCGTTTTCTTCATAAGATTTTTTATAAATTTCATCGATTATCGCTCTATTTTCATCCATTCTATAATTCTCCCGATTGTTTTTCGATATGCACTATAAAACATATCGGAAAAAATTAAATATATATCACAAATTGTCAATAAAAATGTGAAAAATTCCTTTTCTCCTTGACTATTAGAATTTTGAAAAATATTTTGTGCAATATTTCAAATATTCACAAAAATAAGGGGGTGCTTATGGCTAATGATAAAATAGCCAAAATGCGTGATGCCCATAAGGTTCTGGCGGAATTAAAATACGAACCCGCCGAACTAAATAGAGGTTATACCAATAAAACATTACGCATCGATATCTCTAACAATTCCATCGAAATACTGCCTGTTACACAGCAGATGAAAGACCTGTGGACAGGCGGAAAGGGTTTCGATTTATGGTTGATGTTTCAGGAAATTAATAAGGATACCAAATGGAACAGTCCTGAAAATACGATTTGTTTTTCACAGGGACCACTCGGCGGAACGACATCGTTTCCCGGTTCGGGGAAAACTATCGTAACATCGCTTTCGCCGTTGACTCATTCGATAATCGATTCGAATGTCGGCGGATATTTCGGGCCGTATCTGAAATTTGTCGGATTCGATGCCCTGTCTATTGTCGGCAAAGCAAAAGATGACATAATGGTCGTAATCGATGGCGTAAATAAAAAAATAACTATCGAATCTGCGCCATTAGAAGATAAAGATACTCATCTTCTTGCGGAAGAACTCACAGAAATGTATGCCGACGATATCGATGACCGCAGAAATATAGCTATCGTTTCATCCGGCGCTGCTGCCGAACATGTCAAAATGGGAGTTTTGAATTTTTCGTTCTATGATTGGCGAAGAAATGTTCTCCGAGTTAAACAAGCTGGCAGAGGCGGAACAGGGCGAGTATTTCGTGATAAAGGACTCAAAGCACTCGTTATAAAAAAACCTCGATTCAAACCTAACTGGACAGTGCAGAAAAACAAAGTCGCCGATGAATTCGAAAAGCAAATTTGCAAAAACTGTGGTGGGGAAAAAGAGTTAGAAAATATCGAACAGACAATCGCTATATGGAACAACGACCCCGAATATGTCATCGAGATGATGCAGGATGTTCAAGATAAAAATCGATATATATCCGAATCTGCAATCGATGAGATATGCAGCAAAACCAATGTTCCTCGTGCTGTGCTTTATCATATCGCAACATTCTATAAGGCATTTAGTCTTGCTCCACGAGGTGAAACGGTTATTCAAGTATGTGTTGGAACAACCTGTCATGTTAAAGGTTCGGCGAAAATCCTTTCTGAATTCGAACGGGAACTCGGTATCGAGCAAGGTCAAACGACTCCCGATGGTAAATTCTCCATCGAGGGTGTTGCATGTCTCGGTGCATGCAGTATCGCTCCGGTGATAGCTGTCAATGGTAAAGTTCACGGCAATTTCAAAATGGCGGATATTAAGAAAATAATACAGGGCAGTGAAGGAGGTGCAAAATGAACAAAATCACACGGAAAGATATAGCCAAAATCGCCGAGCGGAGAAATCGAGAACTCGGTCTGTATAAAACCAAACTTATGGTTTGCACCTGCACGAACTGCGTTTCACAAAATGCCATCGAAATTGTTAAAAGACTTCAAAATGAAATTGAGAAAAAAGGACTCGAAAATGATTTTGTCGTAATTCCAACTGGAACAAATGGTTATTGTGGAGACGGTCCAAATATCCTGTTTCAGCCCGATAAAACATTTTATGTCGGTGTCAAACCAAATGATGTCGATGAAATCATCGAAAAACATCTCATCGGTGGACAGGTTATCGAAAGACTTCTTCATAAAGACCCTGTTACCGGTGAAATCGATGAAAAAATCGACGATTTTAAATTTTTCAACAAGCAATTGCATATCGCGCTTCGAAACAAAGGATTGATAAATCCTGAAAACATAGAAGACTACATCGCTCATGGCGGATATAAAGCATTGGTAAAAGTTCTCGATGAAAATACCCCTGAAAAAATAATTCAAGAAATAATCGCATCGGGAATTCGCGGACGCGGCGGCGGCGGTTTCCCGACTGGATATAAATGGCAATCGGGACGCAAATCCGCTATCGAACAGAATGTAGCTCCATATATCGTCTGCAATGCCGATGAAGGCGACCCCGGCGCATATATGGATAGAAGCATTATCGAAGCCGACCCGCATACTGTTATCGAGGGAATGCTTATCGGCGCATTCGCAATCGGTGCAAAAGAAGGTTTCGTATATATCCGCAAAGAATATCCGCTCGCACTCGAACGATTGAATAAGGCAATCGCTCAAGCAAAAGAATATGGATTGCTCGGTGAAAATATTCTCGGTAGCAATTTCTCATTCGATATTTCAGCTCGTCGCGGTGCAGGGTCTTATGTCTGTGGTGAATCATCGGCGCTGATGAGGTCGTTGGAAGGACGCACAGGCGAACCACGCGCTAAATATGTCCACGCTACCGAACACGGTTTCCGCGATAAACCGACTGTGCTAAACAATGTCGAGACATTTGCGAATATACCGGTGATTATCGAAAAAACAGCAAATTGGTTCGCATCGATTGGGACTGGCGATGTTTCAAAAAGCCCTTGGAATGGTTCATCTGGCACGAAAGTATTTTCACTCGTCGGTAATATCAAAAACACAGGTCTTGTCGAAGTCCCTATGGGTATAACTCTTCGCGAAATCATATTCGATATCGGCGGCGGAATTCCCAATGGTAGAGAATTCAAGGCGGTGCAAACAGGTGGACCATCCGGCGGATGTATCCCTAAAAATTTGCTCGATATGAAAATCGACTTCGATTCGCTCGAAGAAGCTGGCTCGATGATGGGTTCAGGCGGAATGATTGTTATGGACGACCATACCTGTATGGTCGATGTCGCCAGATACTTCGTCGATTTCCTCGTCGATGAATCCTGCGGGAAATGCACACCTTGCCGTGAAGGACTTCATATAATGAGTGGAATTTTGAATAGAATATGCGATGGCGAGGGCAAAGAAGGTGATATCGAACTGCTCGAGGAACTTTGCGACACGATTAAAGACACAGCACTTTGCCAACTCGGTGCAACTGCACCGAATCCTGTGCTATCGACTATCAAATATTTCCGCGATGAATACGAAGCACATATAAAGGAAAAACGATGCCCCGCAGGTGTGTGCAAAGCACTGATTCACTATGAAATCGTTCCCGATAAATGCACTGGCTGCATGCTTTGTGCAAGAAATTGTCCTGTCGATGCTATCGAGGGTGAACCCAAAAAAGTTCACAAAATCGATACAAATAAATGTATTAAATGCGGTGTTTGCTATGAAGTCTGCAATTTCGATGCAGTGGAGGTGAAATAATTATGACCGACAAAATAAATATCACAATCGATGGCAAAGAAATATCTGTGGAAAAGGATACATATCTCCTTAAGGCAATAGAGAAACTCGGTATCCACATTCCAACACTTTGCAATCACAAGGATTTGACGCCCGATGGTTCCTGCCGATTGTGTATGTGCGAAATCGAACTGCCCAATGGCAAGAAAAAACTCGTAACGAGCTGCAATTATCCTGTCCGCGAGCCGATTAAAGTGCAAACTCATTCGGATAAAGTGAACAGCCATCGCAAGGTTCTCGCAGAGATGTTTCTCGGCAGATGGCCTAATGTCGAAATCGTTCAGGGTATCGCGAAGGAATGCGGTGTTGCCGAATCGAGATTCGCAAGCGAGTTGACCGATACTAATCCCAATGCCTGTATTCTTTGTGGAAGATGTGTTCGTGCCTGCAAGGAATTTCCGCTCGAACAAATTCTCGATTTCGCAGGACGCGGTATCAAGCGTCATCTGACGATGCCCTTCGGCGGTGTAGATGAACATTGTATTGAATGTCGTTCCTGCGAATATGTCTGCCCCACGGGCGCAATTAAAATCACCGAGGATAGAAATCATCCTTACGATGCGACTATGATTCGCGATGCGGGAATGAAAATCAATGCCGAGATGGCGACTCTCGACGATAAGGAAAACCGAATGCGGCAAGTCGGCACGGCAAATATTGTCGATGTTATGGACCAATACGACCTTCTCCCCTGCCACAATTACAAATTCGGTTCGCTGCCCGATGCTAAAAAAATCTATTCCAATGTCTTTAGGGATAATTTCCTTACGCAAGGTGCTTGCGATGGCTGTTGGCTCGGCTGCTCGATGGCTTGTGCAAAAACCGCCGATGGATTTTTATTGAGAACAGGTCCATATAAAGGGCAACGAGTTACTGTCGATGGTCCCGAATACGAAACCGCTGCAGGATGCGCAAATATGGGATGTTTCGTCCCTGAATTCGTTCTCGAATTCAATTTCTACTGCGATACTTATGGAATCGATACGATTTCAATGGTAACCACCACCGCTTTCGTGATGGAATGCTTTGAAAATGGAATCATCACCACCGAGGACACCGGCGGTCTCGAAATGAATTTCGGCAATACCGAGGCAGTGCTGGAACTATTGCATCAGGCGGCTCGAGGCGAGGGCTTCGGTGTCGAAGTCGGTCAGGGAATTCGATGGCTCAAAGAAAAATGGATTAAGGAACTCGGCGCCGACCCGAAATTCCTAAACGATATCGGAATGGAGGTCAAAGGTCTCGAATATTCCGAATATGTTACAAAGGAATCGCTCGCCCAGCAGGGTGGATACGCGATGGCTATCAAGGGTCCGCAGCACGATGAAGCCTGGCTTATATTTATGGATATGGTCAACAACCAGTTGCCGACATTCGAGGACAAAGCCGAGGGACTTCACTATTTCCCGATGTGGCGAACCTGGTTCGGGCTTCAGGGACTTTGCAAACTGCCATGGAACGATATTGTCCCCGCAGACAATTATCTCGAGGATGAACCTGCGAAAATCCCCGACCATGTCCGCGATTACTGTAAGTTCTTCGAGGGAATGACCGGAATCCATGTTACTCCCGACGATGTGGTTAAACAATCCGAGCGAGTTTATAATCTGCAAAGAGTGATGTCGTATATGTTCGGCAGGGGAACTCGCAAGGATGATATGCCGCCGTATCGTTCGATGGGTCCTGTTACTGTCGAGGAATACGAATCCCGTGCCGAGCGATACGATACCCAATTGCGAAAACTTATAGGCGTGAACCCCGATGGTAAAACAGTCGAGGAGAAAGTGAAAATCCTGCGTGAATATCGCGAAAAGCAGTATAAAACATTGCTCGATGTGGTATATAAACGCAAGGGCTGGACAAGAGACGGTGTCCCGACAATCGACCATCTGAAAGAACTCGGTATCGCTCTGCCCGAAATAGTCGAAATCGTGAAAGACGCGCAGGAATGATGTTATAGGACAATGGACAAACTACACCCTGCCACACCGTCCGTTCGCTAAAGCGAACGGCTTGGAGAAAAGATTTTCTGGGGGAACTTCTTTTAGAAAAGAAGTTCCCCCAGACCCCTTCAAGAAAACTTTAGTATTTCTAACGAACAAAGTTCGTTAGAAAAAACTATAAGCTTTCTAAAAAAAGGTTTGAAAGAACCATTCGGTTATATATATATGGTTGATAATTTATTTTATTGAGCTGGCGTTGCAAGGAATGACAACTTGGTTGTCAGGTCCCGACTTCATCGGGATTCAGAAAAAAGTTGCGCAAAGAGAACACCTAAAAGGTGGGGATTTCCCTCATCCTAAATCCTTCTCATAGTGAATGGGAGAAGGACTTTAAGGAAATGCTCGGCATCTGTTCCTTCTCCCACTTGTTGGGAGAAGGTGTCCCGACTGGTCGGGACGGATGAGGGAAC
>JAGGZE010000168.1 GCA_021162205.1 bacterium | reverse complement strand
GTGAAATAATTTGCAATTTTTAAAGTAAATTATAGTTTAGTTAAAAATATTCAAATTATGATAAATTCATCTAATAAAAAAAGTGAAGCACTTTTCAAGTATGCGTTTTTATTGCCGGCGATACTTGTGATTTTTTTGGTAGTAATCTATCCATTTATTTACAATATCATTCTCTCATTGTCCAATATGAGTATGACTCATTTTCGCGATTGGCGAATTATCGGATTTCAGCAATATGCAAAAGTGTTTTCAGAAAAAGCTTTTTATTTGATATTGTTCAAAACAAGCGTTTGGACAATTATCAATGTATTTTTCCATGTTACAATCGGCGTATTTCTTGCGATTATACTCAACAGACATCTTCCTGGTAAAGCTATATTCCGAACATTATTGATAATCCCCTGGGCAATGCCTCAGTATATCACAGCACTTACCTGGCGTGGAATGTTCAATTATGAATACGGTGCGGTAAATTTGATTTTATCTAAATTACTTCATATGCCGATGGTTCAATGGCTTAACGACCCACTTTTTGCATTCACAGCTTGTATTCTAACAAATATCTGGCTCGGTTTCCCATTTATGATGGTGATTGCTTACGGTGGATTGCAAGCTATCCCGAAAGAACTTTACGAGGCTGCCGAGGTCGATGGCGCATCGGAATGGCAGAAATTCTGGAATATCACACTGCCTCATCTAAAACCTGTAATGACCCCGGCTATTGTGCTCGGCGTAATATGGACATTCAACAATTTAAATGTGATATGGTTAGTCTCGAATGGCGGTGAACCATCGGATAAAACACATATTCTCGTATCCTATGTATATAAAGCCGCATTCAATCTATATCGCTATGGTTATGCAGCGGCACTGTCTATGGTGATTTTCGCGATTTTGCTTATATGGGGAATTTCATTCATCAAAAAAACAAAAGCCGCAGAGGGAATATATTAATTCGATGCAAAATGTAGAATCTAAAATAAACAATGCAAAACGAAAGAGAATGATAGAAAAATTGTGAGGATTGAAAATGCGTAGAAAAGATAGCCCGATAAAACTTGCGATAATTTATATTTTCCTGTCGGTGTTCACACTCGCGACACTTTATCCTGTGCTTCGTGTGATAACCATATCGCTCAGACCGGGCGATAGATTACTTTCTACTTCGCTTGCGATTATTCCCGATGGTGCGACATTCGAATCGTATCGCAGACTTTTCGCCGATGGCAGATTTTTGCATTGGCTGTTAAATTCGGTTATAGTTTCGGTTACCGTTACAATCACAGGGGTTATATTAGCATCGATGTCGGGATATATTTTCTCGAAATATAAATTTGTCGGAAAAAAATTCGGGATGACCGCGCTGCTAACGACTCAGATGTTCCCCGCTACAATGCTACTTTTACCGATGTTTATTATGATTTCCAAACTCGGACTTATCAATAGTTATCTCGGCCTTATCGTTGTGTATTCCGCAACCGCACTTCCATTTTGCGTCTGGCAGATGAAGGGATATTACGATACAATCCCAAATTCACTTCAAGAAGCTGCGATAATAGATGGTTGTTCGCAATTTCAGGCGTTTTATAGAATAATATTGCCACTTGCCGCACCTGCATTGGTTATCACCGCATTATTCTCATTTATGGCATCGTGGTCGGAATATATTGTCGCAGCGCAAATCCTTCAGGACCAAGGGATGTTCACACTTCCACTTGGGCTAAAACAGTTTCAGTCGAATATGTCCACCGAATGGGGAATGTATGCTGCAGCATCGGTTATAGTATCGATTCCTGTGGTGGTTTTGTTCATCGTTCTCAGTCGATGGCTTGTCAGCGGATTGACTCTCGGCAGCGTCAAAGAGTGAGAAATAACATTTCGATGCAAAATGAGCAATTAGCGGAGAAGTTACCATCATTCCCATTATAATTATGCGATGAGAAGTCCTTCGACTTTTTCTAATTGGTGAAATGCTATTTGCTCGAGCGGATTTCACGGAAACCCCCTGAAACCTTGCTGACACTCGGTTTCTGTCCCCCTTAATAAGGGGGACAGCGAGCTAAACGAGCAGGGGGTTGAAATATTATTTTAATTGAGCAGGTGCAACAGGGAATTTCACTCTGGTGAAAGGGAAGTTGCACACAAAGAACACCCGAAGGGTGTGCCGAAGGTGGGAGTTGAACCCACACGAGGTTATACCTCAATGGATTTTGAGTCCATCGCGTCTGCCATTCCGCCACTCCGGCTACTTTTTCTAAATTAGATACTTGTGAACTTTTTTCGCAAGTATTTTTTCGCACCTATGCCAAATTTGTGCCGATTCCGATATATATTTCCTCCTTGTTTTTTATAATAATTTGGGTGCTTTTTCCGATTCTCTTATTTCTCGTTTCGCTTTTTTTAGTGTTTCGCTGGTGTCGGGCAAATCGGGACGAATGCCATTGTAATAATCCTCGATTGTGAAAATTTGCATAACAGGATATTCTCTCAAACTGCCGGGCATTTGCCATTTGCCGAGCGATGCCGCATAGGAGAGCATCCCTTTCGATGGCGGCTTGAGCACAAGAAATACACCAAGCGGCGCGTTCTCGTCATCCATCGTTGCCTTAAGCCGTTGAACGCTCTCTAAATTGTAGCCGCCGCCTTTTACCTGAATGATTATGCGGTGAAATTTTCCGTCGAAATCCATAAAATATAAAAGCCCATCGACGCCACGGTCGCCTCCGCCTTTGCTTTTGTATGGTTGACCTCCGAGAAGCGAAACCGCCCACGCCTCGAATTGGAATTTATTTGCATCGGCGAGTGCCTTCGCCGACTCGTAGGT
>JAGGZE010000170.1 GCA_021162205.1 bacterium | reverse complement strand
GGATGGAGTATATGGACAGACAGATGACGCTTCATATTCCGGAGTTACTGGTATTACAACTGCTACGGCCGATCTTGCAAGTGGTGTATATGGTGAAGCTAATGCTGCAACGGGAAAAACTTATGGAGTTATGGGAATAACTGCGAGCTCAAATTCTGAATGCGCCGGAGTAATAGGTTATTGGGATGCTTCCAATTTTGGAGCTCTGGGATTAGAAAATAGCTCTGAAACTGGAGTGTTCGGTGTTTATGGTATGAGCGATTACGCAAGTGGAGCAGGAGTGATGGGTGAAGGTCTTACAAGTACCGATGGAGTATATGGACAAACTGATAATACTGCAGTCAATGGTTATGCAGGAGTAACGGGATATAATGATAATACAAATGGTGTTGGACTTCAGGGAATTGGTGGAGGCATTTCTTCTGCTTATACTTATGATGGTGCAGGAGTATATGGTGAGGGCTCGAGTGCTGGTGTTGTTGGTATTAGTAATGATGGTGTTAGAATGGGGATACTTGCGAGTGATGACGGTGTTTATGGTGAAAATGATGCAACCGGCGCTTCTCAAGATGTAGGTGTATATGGAATTAATTCAAATGCAACGGGTATCGGCATATATGGAAGTGGGGCTAACTTTAGTTCGTTTGCTTATACTAACGGAGCAGGTGTTATAGGAAATGGCACAGTTGGCGTCTATGGTGCTACTGATAATGCCTCTGGTGTGGGTGTCACGGGAAGCGATGGCGAAGCCGATGGTTTTGGTGTTTATTCATTTGGAGATATGGCTATCGATGAAGAAACCGACCCGACACTTTATTTCTATGAAGGTGCTACTACAGGTGCGGTTCAGTGGGATGGCACAAATATGTGGTATTACGATGGTGGTTGGCATCTTTTCGGCGGAGGAGGTGGAGGCACACCAGGTGGCGCCGACGAGCAAATTCAATACAACAATGGTGGAGTTTTCGGAGGAGCATCAAACTTCTATTACGATGATGTAAACAATCAAGTTAGTATAGGGGTTGGAACAACCGCACCATATCTACTCGAAGCGGAAGATAATGATGCAATCGGAATTGCTTCTAGGTCAATAAATATTGCTCAAACAGGAACTGGACTTTGTGGAACAAATGATGATGAAGCTGGAAATACGCTTGCAAATGGCTCTGGTATAGCTGGAACTGGATATAACTTCGGTTTGTTTGCTAATTGCACCAATTCTGGATATGATATAGCAGGTGGATATTTCGATGGTGGTTTCGGTTTGTATGCATATACTGCGTTTTGGAATAGTGGTGATCTTAGTGCTTATGGAATTATAAGCAACGGCACAAAATCAACTATTGTTAATGATATTGATGGGAATCGAGTTGCAATGTTCTGCACTGAAACTCCTGAAGTGCTATTCCAAGATTTTGGCAAAGGGAAATTAACTGATGGGAAGACTCATATTGAGCTTGATCCTATATTTTCAAAGAATACACACATAGATAATGAACATCCTCTTAAAGTTTTTATACAACTTGAGGGAAATTGTAATGGAGTTTATGTAACTAACAAAACCCCAAATGGATTCGATGTAATAGAGCTGAACGGCGGCACTTCGAATGTGGAATTTATGTGGATGGTTGTAGCTAATAGAGCCGATGCAATTTTCTATTCGCAGGATAGCACTAAAACAAAAGTATCTAATTATTCTCAATTGCGATTTCCATCGGCACCTGGTCCTCAAGAAATTTTGTCATTGAAAAAAAAGGATGAACAAACACAAAATACAACTTCATTTCCACAGGCTTACTACGATGAATACGGTAACCAGATACCACCTGAATATATTGATACTCTTCAATCGCTGCGGATGAAAATGTTCACTTATGATGAAATGAAACAGCGACGACTCGAAAGATATATAAAGCAAGCACAAGAACAACAGAGACAGGAAAATACAGTTAAACAAAAAGTAATCGAAGAAAAATCAGATAATTTTCTTAATAAAAATGTGAAAACAAGAAAAATCGATAAACCGAAATCGGTTTTAGATCATAAAAATATGATACCTAAAGAAATTGATGCGGAAAAGCAAAATTAAAATATTTATGCAAATGAAGAAAATAAATGAATCAATCCTTTCGGAATAAACAAAATGGCACACCCCATTACTTTAGGCGTGGGACACTGAAAACGATGCGAAGCCACCACTCGGCGAGGATGAATCATCAGCACTCCGGCGGAGTGAATATAAAAACAACCAAAGGTTGTCGGGTTAAACTCGATTACGGAATTGTTTTGCAACCATCAGTCGTGAATAGGGAATCGAGGATTATCGTTACGCTGTCGTTATCCCACCAAGTCGAAAAAAACTCTGCTGCGATTGTATCACCATAACTGGTGAATATAGCTGTCGGGACTATCGTGTCGGTAGTTCCCGATAAATGATGAACGATTGCAGAGTAATACACTCTGTGAGTGTCGATTTCAACACCAGTCGAATCCCACATTCCAAATATAATCGCTTGATTTTCGCAGGCACTCAAAAAACCACAAGTATCGGCGGGACATATTATCCAGACCGATGCGGGTGCACACGCCTCGATATATATATTCCAGCAAGTATCGAGCACATTATCATCACAATAAGCTGTCGAGTCGGTTGCCGAAACACATATTTGAATAGTATCTCCCCTACTAAATGCGAAATCGGGTGTCCAATTCAACGCCCATGTCGAGCCAGCCCAGCAGATTGCAGAAGTGTCGAGTATAGAATCCACCATAAACACGATTGTCGATGTATCCAATCCCGAAAATGAGTCTAACAATTCAAAACTTATTGTCGGCAAAGTATCGGAAATCGTAGTATCGGGCGGCGGATAAATATTCATTATTACAGGCGGTTGCAAATCGACGAAAAAGATTTTGCAGATGGTCGAATCGAGTGAACCCGTGCAGGTATCCTCGGCAGCAATAAGACAGGCGGTTATCGTATCGTTATTCTCGAATGTATCGGGAGCGATTGGAGTAAATGTCAGAATCGAATCGTCATCCCAGCTCAGTTCTGGATTTGATATTGTATATGTCGAACTGTTCACAGTGAATTGGATGGAATTAGTGTCGATTGCACCGCAGCAGTTCGAACATCTAACGAGTATCTGAAATTGCAATCCAGCTATACTGCTTATATTGTGTCCTCTTATGTAAATAGTGTCCACACCGCCGTGCAAGTAATCCACAATGTCGTTGAAACAATACAATCTCCACCAGTATGTCGCAAGTGAGCCACCATTCGTCGTATCCACCCATGTATCATAGTAGGCGGGGTTGAAACAGGAATCGTTGTTGACATATATGTATGCTTTATTATCGCAGTGAATAGTTATTACGGCGCTATCGGGATTTGTGCAGGGATAATCGTAATGTATGAACACTCTGAACCAATCGTCGTGGTCGGAAGCGAAAGATGGTCCGGGTTCGGACCATATCCAATGAGATAATAATGTATCGAGCGAATCCGCTGGACTATGCCCCTGCGAATGAGAAACTTCATAAACAGGTCGCCAATCGCTTATCGAGGAATCAAAAAATTCCACAGACATCGAATCCGAATGGATAACTACTGTATCTCCACAGCATCCGATTCCCAATGAAATCTGTTGGTCGGAACAAGATGTAATCGAACTTTCGGCAGGCTCGATGAAATTTGCGCAGACACTCGTAGTTTCACTTGCTATACCGCAAAGATTATCGAACATAAGATAACTCATAGAACTATCTGCACTATACCAGGTATAAACAAAATCTATACAATCGTCATAGACACGGTTGAATAGTGGATATTTCGACCCGCGCGCATTTGGATATCTGCACCTCGAAATATGAGTCAAAACCGAATCTATCGGGAATGTTAGACCATTGTCATGCGATATGGCGACGAAAACTGAATCGTTGTCGTGATAGAATACATATACATTTCCAGTTTCATCGACAACGACATCTCCGCTATATGTAATGTGTGCATCTGCTATTCCATTGCCCCAAAGCCACATTTCCGCCCCCCACGAAGATGTGCCTGTATCATACTTACGATAGCGCACAGTGTCGGGATTTGCACCGAAATTTTCGTTCCAATCCCAGACACAATGGACATTATTACGCGTATCTATGTAAAGTGATGTGTGCTCCGTTTTAGAGGAGGCAGTAGTAAATATATCTACTGTATCGCGGTTTGCTCCATTGAAACCATGCCAGACTCCACCGATTTTCATCCTATGTGCGAGACGATAATTACTGCCAAATGTATTGCGATATAGAATATGTGGTTGATTGAGAGAATCGACCTCGATAGAGGGAAAACGCGATGGTGTCATAACTCCGATATTTTCCGGCGCATCCCATGTATCTGTCGTTCTATCGTAGTGAAGATATCTGACTTCCCATGAAGATGGGCATCCAGTATATGCGACATAGACATCGTCGTCGGGACCGACCGCCATAGATGGACAGTGCGCTCCCGGATAACTACTATATGTGCAAATTGCAGTATTAGTTCCACCAGGATATTTCCGATACATAAGGTCGGCATCGTTGCCACCTGCGCTTGTCATATTTCCCATCCATACGATATGCAATGTATCATTAGAATCGATTGCCAATGTCGGCTGAATGTCATCGTATGTATTCGATGTAATAGTTGCCCAAGTCGGATTCCAGGTAGCGCCGTCATCGGATGAAAATGCGATATAAATTTGATAGTTCGCTCCATCGTATCCAGAATAGGCAATGTATAGATTACCGGCGGAATCTCTGACAATCGTTCTCTGATTGTTTAATCCAGAACCGACTCCATAGACATTACTTGCAACAAGAACCTCAGAGAATGCAAGAATAGTCATCGAAAAAAGAGAAATTGTTAAGATTATAAAAAATTTCATATGATTCCTTCCAGATTAAAAAATTAACAAATTGGAAATTAACTTTATCTTCTAATTTTGCCTTTTCCACTTTGTACCTTTACTATCATCCCTTCTCGAAGAGGCGTAATACAGGTTTTTATATTCGGTATTCCATTCACATTCATCAAACAGGATGAGCATCTTCCGATTGCGCAGAAAAAACCTCGCGGTCGGTTGTGTCGAATCGAGTATCGAAGAACCTTAATCCCGTTGTCGTGAAGAGCCGCCGCAATAGGTTCGCCCTCATATCCGTAAAGAGTCTTACCCTCGAAAGTAAATTTCACTTTCCTCATTCTCTTCGAGGAGAAATCGATTATCGGATGCTGCTGAATTCGCATTTGATAACCTCCAAATTTTTTATCAATTTATACATTGAGGCAGAAAACCTCTCATATAACCTAAGCCTTATCTACTATTTCTAAGGCAATCTAACTCTAACCCATAAAATCATCGTGAGCGTATAATCACCAATTGTCGAAACCGATGATGGCGATATAAATTGCATCCATAAAGTTTCCGTATCGCTGACAGGAACACTTTCACCTCCCGAACCGAATATGTCGCTTGTTGCCCATACGCAGGTGGATTTTACGAAATCACGAGTCGGTGAAAATTCAGATGGTGGAGTCGGGTCATCATTAAATATCGCTCGCAGAACGAAAGCATCTGCACCAGAGATATATGCCGGTGAAAGCCCATCGCCATCGAAAATATTAAGCCCAAACTGCACAGGCATTGTCGAATTGTTCGTAATAACAATATCGTTGCCTGCGGACATCGTATAAATATCTTGAGCATCTAAACTATCTGGAATATTCCAGATATTAGTCGTAAGCTCGATATCTACTTTAACTGTATCGCCTAAGTAATTGGCGAACAATTTGATAGAACTATCCATTATAGTGGTTATGAATGTATCGGTCGGACCGATAGACCAATTATTAAATGTGTAAAGACTGCAAAGTCCCGCTATATCGTGCCCGCTAACCTCGATAAATACCGATGAATCGGACCATCGCCAGACCGATGCTGAATCTACATTATCGAAAACCTCGCCATCGAATGAAATCCAACCATTGCTCTCACAAGGATTTTTAACAACCGTTGCAAGATATTGCGTCCAATACAGAGCGGATAAACTTTCAGGGGAATCGGCGACTAAATTTCTCGATAATGATGTCGTATCATCGCTCCATCGCACAAAACCGTATCGTTCATCCGCTGCAACCATATCATTATTCGACACCGATACACTATGACTCGAACCTTGTCGCCACCAGTTTTCATACCTTGTCGATGAACCGCCAGAATATATCGTGTCATCGATTGTCATCGTGCCGAATGTTTCTGCTGGAAGTTTCGTGATAACAGTTCGATAAGCCGATGAATACTGAGCGATTGCGTCGAAATCATCATTGAGAATGACCGATGTCGTCTCATTCGCAGCGAAATTCCAGCTATCGAAAATATACGCGCTATCGGGTGATAAAGTGTCGATAGACGATGTTGCAATCTCGACAGTATCCCCCGAATTTCGCCATACGACAATACTATCCACGCCCGAATAAGGTGTGCCATCGGCATATAGCCAGCCCTGATTGTGAATCGGCGATTTCGCAACGAGCAATCTCGCTCCACGATTATAATGAGCAATCGCTGTGTATGCCCTGTCTATTGTCAAATCGGTCGATGGCAAAGTTATATCGCCAAATAATGCACCGGTTGGAATGGAACTCCAATTATAGAAGAAATAATGTATTCCACCCGATGAAATAGCTTCATTATCGCAGGTAATTTCAGCTGTGCTGTCTGCAAAATACCAGTTCTCGCCTGTGAGTGTTGGCGAACTATCGCTCGAACCTGTCGCACCGAGTTCGAGCCAATATTGTGTCAGCCAATTCCAATCGAGTTCGGATGTGTCGGTTATCGTAACGGATGCCGAATTGCCAATCCCAGATGCAGGAGAAATTCCTCCCGTCCCAGTCCAGCCAGTGCATAAATATCTTTCGACCGCCGAATTATAGTATATCGAATCGATAGATGCAATGATATTTTCATCGGGTTTGCACCAAACAGTGCCCGCAGGCGTGGGATTTCCATAGGGTGAAACAACTGTCAATGGCAACATATTCGACCATTGCCAAAATAATCCGCTCGCATTTGTAGGTGGAATATCGAGTGAATCGTCAGCACTATCGGATATTTCGCCGAAACCGATATATCCTGTGCAATAAAAATGGTTTTCATTATCTGGACTGCCTGCAAATGCCGACAATGTCTCGGTGCTGTCGAGCCAATATGTTCCGACAAACGGATTGGGCAAACCGTAACCGCTATCGTTAAAAATTCCAATAGCGACCTCACGCACAAAAAATGCCTCGACCGATGTATCCTGCGAAACCAAAATCTGCCTATGCGAACTATCGACACCATCGGACCAGCCGATGAATATAAACCTTTCGCCAGACAAACCCGATGCCGTATCGGGAACCGAAATTTGATGAACTTCTCCTCCATTCCAGTTTGTCGAACACGGCGAACTTTCGTTTGTGCCATCGACCGAAAGCGAACATCCGCAACTCGTTGTCAATATTATCGAATAACCCAGTGCAGGAATAAATCTCGCAGGCACAGTTCCAGCGGTAAAAATATCGTATTTCATCGAATCACAACGGATTTCACCGCTAACTGGAACTGCATCGACATCGAATCTCACATAGAACAATGTTTCAGGTGGAGTAACAGATGCAACGGTGGCTTTTCTCGCAAATACTCGAACTCGCGATGTAAGGTCGGTTCCGGTAAATTCATCCCATGCGATTCCAGCCGATGGTTGAACATCAAGATATGTCAATGATATGGGATAGAACAAATCGAGTGCGACAGAATCGATGTCGTGTGCAGTAATATCGTAGATTATAACAGGCACAGAAATCGTTGTGGATGGTGCACCGAGAACTGTATCGTTCGGCGAAACCTCGTATGCTGAATAGTTCGCGCAAATACTTCCAGCACTTGCCACAGTGAAAATAAATGGGTTATCGATTGTATCGATTAATCCGCTCCAATTGGTGAAATGATAACGAGTTCCGCCATCATAAGCGATAGCGGAAGCAGAAATTTCACAAGCTTCACCAATACCATAATCGCCATCGCCTAAAATAGCAGGTTCAGTTGGAATACCAGCAGAATATAGCTCGATATGATAAATTGTATCCCAAATTGCCGCAATCGTCATCGGTGAAGAAACTGCGAAACTCGCTGGATTGTCGATTGTCGATATATCGCCCGACCATCCTGCGAAATCGTATCGGGTTAAACCATCGACAACAGTTTGCTCGACACCGATTGATGCAATAGAATTTTTGTTATACCAACCAGCACCGGTTGGAGTGCCATAGTCGGAATTAACAGTGATAAGATATTGTGTATTCCATATTGCGTTTTCCATAATAGGCTCATTTACAATAACTTGTGCTGGGTTACCTCCACCAGTATATGAAGTCGAACCGAGACCATTCCAGCCAATAAACACCCTTCGGGTGTCTCCGCTGAGCAAAATTGTCGAGTCGAGACCGAATACAACATTTGTGCCGATTGGATAAAATCCCGAACCGAACGATGTGCCATAATCTGAAACAATATCCAATCGAGCGAGTGTATCGAAAAGAACCCGAACCGTAATCGGTCTTTCGGCGACTATCGTCAGCGGATTTGTGCCAATCGTATCGCCCGAAACAAGCCATCCTGCAAAAACATAGCGATAGCCATCGATTTCGGTGGTTTCGGGCACGAACATAAGTCGAGCGGTATCGCTATCATCGTAAAAACCGGTTCCCTCGACTGTTCCCCAGTCGGCATCGACGGATATCAGAACCTTACGCATCCAGTTTGCCAAAAGCGTGCAAGAAGCGGATATATTCATTGTAAATTCAGCAGCAGATGTATCGACAGCACCAGTCCATTCGGAAAATTCATATCTAACAATACCAGCCGAATCTACAACAAGTGGAGTAATCGAAATCGTGTCGACCGCTCCATTCGCAAACCAACCTTCACCCGATGGTGTGCCAAATTCACTTTGCATAACCACTAAATATTCATCACGCCAATATGCAACAAGATTTTTCGGAGAATCGACAACAAATGTGAATGGATTCTCTGTCGATGTCTCCGAACCTGCCCATCTCTCAAATATTTTATGTTGAGCAGAATTCTGGTAAATCGTATCTGGATAGCATCGAACTATTGCATTCGCTCCATCGTCATACCATCCAGAGCCGACAACCTCACCATAAGCAGTGGAAACATTTACGAGATATTCGGCACTCCATTGAGCAATTTCGGATGTATGCTCACTGATAATCGCATAATTCGCCAGGTCGGTGCCTGTATATGAACCGCTGCCCGTGCCTGTCCAGCCCACAAATGTCCATCGAGAATTTACATCGCTTATAATATTCTGCTCGACACCGAAAAATGCACTGTCGCCAGCGGGATACCAGTTCTCGCCATAGACTGTTCCACGAGCACTCGCTATGTCGAGCCAATATTCCACTGAAAAATGAGCCGTTATCGTATCCGATGATGATAGAACAATCGTATGGCTTATCGCTCCACTGTCCGACCAATCGTGAAATCGTAGAACCTCGCCGACACCGATAAGTTGTTCGGAAATCGTGCTTATCGTATGCGGTTCATTCGCGAAAAATGCAGTATCCAAAGGCGATGGATAAAGATGACCATCGAGTGCAACATAGGGAGAATCGGGAATATCGGATTGAATTCGCACAGGGATTAAATCGCCGACATAGACCTGCGAATTACTTCCGGTAGCACCACTTATCGAATATCTGAAATCGGTGCACCACATTTGGCTCGCTCCGCTGCCGACTACACGGAATACAGCAATTAAAAGAGTTTCAGGCGGTGTTGCAAAATAGTTAGAACGACTGGCAAAAATTGTAACGCTATCGCCCATTGGATTTCCCGAAAGCGACGACCAATCGACACCATCGGGCGATTCCTCGACTCGAATATATTGCAAAAGCGATGTGGGATAATATAAATCGAATTGAATCGTGTTCAAAACCGTAACAGCATCGTTATATAGCATAATCGGGACATATAGCGTTTCACCGATTGCTCCCGTGATATTATCGACAGGCGAAATCTCGAATACACCATAGTTTGCGGTGATAGTTTTTGCGGTATCCAGCAGAACAGTTGTGCAATTCGATGTCGAATCCGCAAATGCTCCACCCGACCAGTTCGTGAAATGATAACGAACCTCGCCGACATATACGAATTGCTCAGCAGAAATCGAAACATCGGTATATGCGGTATGATAACCCGCACCGTCGAGTTCTGGTTCGGTGCCAGAAACACCCGTGTAATTTATTCCGAGATAAAATTGTTTTTCCCACTGTGCAGTTTCGGTTATATGCGAACCGACTCTGATTGGTGCAGGATTTTCATCGCCGGTATACGAACCAGAACCTGTTCCATTCCAGCCGATGAATTTCCACAGGACACTATCGACTATGCTTTCAGTATCGGGGTTCATCTCGATAGAAACGAGTTCACCCGCATCGTGCCATCCCGATGGTGTCGCTGTGCTATGACCACTATTGTCGATTTCGATAAAATACGATGTCTCCCAATTCGCCCATATAGATTCGGCTTGTTCGACCACAACCATCACAGCCGAATCGTAAACAGGTGAATTCAGACCATACCAGCATTCGAAAACTTTTTTCATCGTATCGGTCGAATCGGCGACAATCGGACTTATCGAAATGTAAGCGGTATCGTTTTCGTTATACCATCCTTCACCAGAAACTGCCCCATATTCGCTTGTAGCATGAATATTATATTTCTTCGACCAATGAGCAATTATTTCCTTCGATGCGGTCATTAAAATCCCGATTGGATTCGATGTCGACGATGTATCACCTGTCCAATCGGTGAAATAGACTTTGCTATCGTCATCGATAGAAACAGTTTCGGGAGCGACACCTGTCCATGCAAGCGACCAGGAATCATACCAGCCATCGCCATAGACATTGTCGAATTCGCTATTAACAACAAGGTTATACTGCACCGACCAGTTTGCTGTCAATGTTTCCGATGCTGCGATAATAAAATCGAATGGATTACCAGAATAACTAATCGTTCCCGACCAACCTGTGAATATCTGTCGAGTATCACCTGCATACAGAGTTTCCTGCTCGACATAAATGTGAGCGGAATCACTATATTCATACCATCCCTCGCCGATTACCGAGCCGTAAGTAGATGAAATACTTACGAAAAATATCGAATCATAATTTGCGTTAAAAATCGTATCGGATATAATCTGAACCATGCGAGTTCGTGTGTCTATACCATCCGACCAGTTATCGAAAACGAGTTTTAGTCCGCCATTTGTGATAGTTTCAGGGACCGAAATCGTATGATACGAACCCAAAACCGCAGTCGTATCGAATGGCAACGATGTCGTCAAATTATCCCAAAGCAATGTAGTTCCCGCAGGTGCAGAAACCGATACATTCGTTAGCGAACCCGAAACAATAGTTCCAATTCCACCTGCGATACCCGATAAATCTCCATCGAGATTTTTCAAAAATATTTCAGTTGTGCCATCGTCGATGCCATCGAAACATACGCATATAATCGTGTCGCCACCGGTGAGTGTAAGCGGTGATGCCGATGTAATCGTTATGTCGAGAAAGAGTATATTGCCCACTTTCGAACTATCCAGAGAACCTGTGAAATCCGAACATTCATTCAAATCAGAAAAATTCAGCAGTGTATCTGCAAATTCGAGTGTAAATATTGCAGTATCGATATCTATTTCAGCGCCGTTATATATAATCGGAAAACAGCGATTAGCCGATGTTTGAATTTCACCACTTTGAAGCGATACGAAATTCGATGTGTAAATCGCCTCGATAATTTTATGCCCATCGATAAGAACTTGCGTATTCGGATTAGTAGAATCGGCAAATATTCCATCGGTCCAATGAGAAAATCTTTCACCGCAAGCCTGCACAAGCGCCGAAATATTTACCCAGTCACCTATTTCGTAAAATCCATCGCCCGATAATGCCGCTTCAGAACAGGTCGAATTGAGTTCGAGCAGATAAAGTGTGTCCCAGATTGCAGTCTCGGTTATCTGTGAATTTGCGATACAACTCGCAGGATTGTTCTCGCCGGAATATGCACCCAATCCATCGCCGAGCCATCGAATGAAACGATATTCGACAGTATCGGTAGTAATCTCGGTCGGGGTTAAATCGAAACCGAATGTATCGCTCACATCGAGCCAGATTTCATCGGGAACAGTGCCATATTCACTTAAAATCGAGACAAGATATTGCTGCGAATAGTTCGCTGTCGCTGAAAAATCCGATGTCGGTGCGATAGTGCGAATTCTGCTTCCACCATCAGACCACGAATCGAATACAAACCTGCTACCATCGGATGAAAATTGAACAGCAGGGGCTTCGATTGTGAAAGGTGTCGTAGCCGCTATATTTTGGACAAACGAATCTATATATGTGTTATCATTCACCAGCAGTGTGCAACCTATGGATGTATAAATCGAAATATGAACGATTTGTCCGATAGATAAAATACCAGAATT
The DNA here is from genome assembly GCA_021162205.1 of bacterium. Taxonomy (GTDB): domain Bacteria; phylum UBP14; class UBA6098; order B30-G16; family B30-G16; genus JAGGZE01. The sequence continues at coordinate 4,006 of JAGGZE010000170.1, read as the reverse complement.
CCCGATTCCAGTGGAAAAATCGCCGGCGAGACTATCGAGCGAAATCGGCGAATTGCCTGTCGTATCTCGCGAAACACAAATCAACTTAAAAATCGTGTCGCCATCGTTAAGTGCGAGTGGTATCGACGATATACCTGTCAATATTGCATAGTCATCGTTCGAGTGGTCATCGATTGCGACTGTATCGAAAATCGTGAAAACATCGACTATACCGACAAAATCGTAATCGAATGAGAATTTGACAATTCCCGTATCGGCAGAAAGCGAACCATCGAATATAATCGAAATAATTACATACTCGCCCGGTGCGGAATAAATCGTATCGGGAATTTGCAGCGAATAGTCTGCGTGCGATGACGAATACACAGCGGTAATATTATGCGGTGCATCGATATTTATCGTTGTCGAACTTGAGAACCTGTCTGCAACAGGACCATTCCAGTATATGAAATAGAACCATATCGAGCCATCGAACACGGAATCCGATGCCGAAATCGAGGCATCGGTGCTTTCGAGATAATAACCATCGCCAGTGATTGTGGGAACTGCCGAACCACAACCCGTGTATTCAATCGTCAAACGATGATAAGCATTCCAGTTCGCCTGCTCGACAATCGGACCGAAAACATAACAAAGTCCCGGGTTGTCTGTTCCTGCGTATGAGCCGCTTCCAGTGCCAGTCCATTCAGTGAAAAGATAATAACTTTCGCCATCCTGCACAGAATCGGGATTTACCGAGAAACCGACACCAGCGCCCTCGCTATACCAACCGTTGCCCGCTGGTGTTCCCCAATCCGACAAAATATCGAGATAATATTTTTGAGCGAACTCCGCAGTAATCGATGTATCGCCTATCGGAATAAGTTCACGACTGCGGTTCACATCGTCTGTCCAATCGAGAAAAATAAGTTGAATTTCATCTAATAGATACTGCACCGAATCACAATTAAGCGAAATAGTATCCCAGGCATTAGCGGAATAATCCACCGGCAACATAGTCGGTGCAATATCGATATAAATTGTGGCATCGCTGTGAGATGTCGCAATATGAACATTTACAGGAATTTGAATCAGCAGAATTCCAGTATCGGTTTCAGCAATGGAAATATCCCGAGCTGGATTTTGGGTAAATATCTGCGAATTAGCAACTGTGGAATCGAGAGGTTCGAGACGAATATTGAAAATCGTATCGCCACTACCGATAGACACATCACCGAATGCTCTAACAACGATTCTGTCGGATAGAATGATATAGTTCAGTGAATCGAACGGCACCGAACCGATATAAGCCGAAATGCCGTTTAATCGAGATTCATCGAAACCTATTTCAAGATAAATTTCATCGACCAAAACCGAAACAGGAGAATCGAATAAAATCGGAATATCGAAAGTAGAAAATGGCACGAGTGAAGTATCCGGCGGAAATACTTTGATATAAAATGGGCTATTTCCATAAACTGCGGTTATCGTGTCCGGTGAATCGACAATAGATTGCGACGAGCAGTGAAATCTGTCGATTACAACGCCGCCGAGCCATTGCACGAAATAAAATGTGTCCGAACCATCGACAACGAAACTATCAGCGGAAATGTTAATCGTATCGCTCTCATTGTGCCAGCCCTCACCTATCAAAGAAGGTATCGCAGAACCGCAACCAGTATATTCCATTGTGATATAATGTTCGGTGTGCCATAGAGCAATAACCGTATCCGACTCGGTCATCCATAAAGTTCCAGGATTAGCCACACCCGAATAATCGCCAGACCAGTTATCGAAAATTTGTCTTGTTAAACCCGATGCCTCGATAACAGTTTCCGGTGCAACCGAAAATGTCGCCATCGTATGAGCAAGATAATATCCTTCACCTATTGCAGTTCCATAGTCGCTTTGAACATCGAGATAGAAAAACGAATCGTATTGTGCGGTGAAAATCGTATCGGAAATCGGTGCAACCGAGCGGTTTCTATCCGCGATACCATCAGCCCAATCGATAAATCGCAATTCTATTCCCGTTTCGGGATGATAAAGCGAATCCGCACCGATTGTATGCGAGACACCACCGAGCCAATCGTCAGAATAAGGTGCCGCAAAACTCGAGCCATCCACCCAAACGATACCCGAACCGAAATCGTTGGTTACAACCACAGCAACCGTTTCGGGACGGACACACACAGTTCCTGGAAAAGTCTCTGCACCGGAAAAATCGTATATGAAATTCATCATATTCAATGGTGTGCAATCATAAGTAGCATCGGTTGGAATAATAAACCGATAGTAAAATAAACTTTCAGGTGGAGTAATAGTCGTCGTCCCGGGCTGCTTGATAAAAACTCTGACCGTATCTGCGGTTAGCGAAAACTGTAGTTCTGTCCAGGGAATTGTCGCAAATTGAATCGTATCGAATTGCATTTCTGTCGTATCGAACACGAGGTCGAATTGAAAACTATCGACACCGACATCTATGACAGCATCCATAATCGCTGGAACCAAAATTGTATCACCGCGAAATGCGATAGTGCTTTCGGGCGGAAACACTTGTAATTCAGGGTCGGGAGCATAATATACTGTGATTGTTATCGGATAATTTAGGTTTACTCTCGTGTCATTATTTGTAGAATCCTCGAAAGTGCCTCCGCTCCAATGGTCGAAGTGATACCATACGCCATCGTCGATAAGCGAATCCTGTGCGAAAATATCTACCCAGGTATCCGGTGAATGCCAACCCTCGCCTGTTAAATATGGTATCGAATCGGGAACCCCCGAATATAACACAGTCAGATAATACATCGTATCCCATTGAGCATCCTCGAGAATAGGTTCATTAACTGTAATCGTTGCGATATTGCTCGAACCCGTATATGAACCAGAACCACTTCCAACCCATCCCTGAAAAATATGTCTGATTGTCGAATCGGCGAGAAATACGGTTTCGGGCTCGACAGAAATGTTGACATTCGCACCTGGAGTGTGCCAGCCATCGCCAGTAGTAGTTCCATAGGGTGAATTTAGCCAAACTCGATAGAACTGCTCGAAATTTGCGGTATAGGTCTGTGCAGTATCGCCAGAAATCACTTCGTGATGTCTCGTTCCGCCATCGGACCAACTGCGATACTCATATTGCACTCCCGCAGCGGGACTTTGAATAGAATCGACCTCGAGCGTGTGATGGTCATCGGCAACCCAATGAGTAACATAAGGCGATGGATAACTTGTGCTATCGGCTATGACATCTCCGCCTGCGAACGATGTTTTAACAGTGCAGATGGAAGTCGCATTATAGAAAACTTTGAGATAATATTCTGTTTGTGGGCTTGCCATCCATGCGATAACTGTATCGGTATTTCCTAAAAGTTGGTCGGGCAAAATCGATAGTGCAAACCAATTTTCGCTCAATAATGAAGTTAGGTCATTAACCGCTATTGTATCTAATGTTATTTCTCTGTCTCCTGCAACAATGGAGACACCTGTGCAATAAGTATTTCCCGCTATGGCATCGGCATATAATTGATAATTGTTCCCCACGAGCGATGGTCTGCCATTATCGAGCATATCTGTGCATTGAATGGAAAACGATAAGGGAGTCGCAATTGTGGTATGAATAGAATCTGTGCGAATACCGAGAATAACCTGGTCGATAGATGCTGTATCGGGAATACTCGCTGTGCCGAATTCGAGAATTATTAAATGCTGGACATAAGAACCAAAACCGCCGCAGTTTCTTCGCTGAGCGACTTGCCAATCGCCTGTGCTGTTCACTCCCGCAGGATTTAGTGTTGCACATAATAGATAGTCGTCGTAGAGACAGGTTCCCCATACACCAAGTGTTGAATCCATCGTGCTTAATGCCTCGATTGGAATGACTACGGAATCTCTTCCAGAATATCCGAATATCGAAATGAACGAAAATAAAATGAAAAGCAAATATAGAATTTTGCGCATTATCCCCTCCTATAAATAATCATTCTAAAAATATATATTTAATAATCCAAAAATGCAAATTTTAAAT
>JAGGZE010000010.1 GCA_021162205.1 bacterium | reverse complement strand
GTATTCGAGCGACAATACATAATGTCTAATCGGAGCGATATTGCGTTCGATTTCGGTATAATTATAGTTGAGTGCATTATTGACTCTTGCAGAAACCGCAATCGGACCGATACGCCATCGCGAATATAAATCGAGAACTTTTTGGTCCACAACTAAGTCGGCTTTGTATAGTCCATATCCGATTTTAGACTTATATCTAAAATCTGCGCCCAATGTCAAACTGTCGATAACAGCATATCCTGCCGACAATGTAACCGAATGGTCTGGACGATATGGCAATTTATCGCCGCTGTCCATATCTGTGGACGATGTGAACATATAACCGCCATTGAAATTCAATCTTCCAATTCGAGTATTCCCACTTATTTCAGCACCATAAATTTGAACTCTCCTGAAATTTGTAAATTTCACGAGTGTTCCATATATAGGTGTCGGTTCTATCATATCGGAATAAAAATTATAGAATGCTGCGCAGGTAAGAATATATTTATCGTTAGCCATATTAAAACCCGCTTCACTCGTATATCCCTGTTCTGGTTCGAGGTCTGGGTTCGGCTCTACTCGAAGAACACCGCCGGCATTAGTTCTTGTAAAAAGTTCAGCCATATTGGGAATTCGGAATCCCGATGATAAATTTGCGTGAGCCGCGATATGCTCGGTAATATGATAAATTGCAGAAACCTTTGGACTTACGCCAATGAAAAAATCGGTGCTTGAAGAATCTATCCAGAACAAATCGAATCGTCCACCGAGGTCTATAACGAGCGGATGAAAATATGAGAGTTCATCTTGAATATAAACTGCTCCGCCCCAGCCATAATGGTCTCCGAATGTTACCGAAGTATTGTTGAGAAATGAAAATTCGCCACCGCCAGATATAATTTGCTTATTCCATGTGAAAATCAATTGTGCATCGGCACCGATTTTATTTCCTTTGGAAGCTTCCTGCTCGTTCTCTTGCGTATTCACATTGAAAATTCTGCTGCTCCAATTGTTGAAAATATCATACAATTTCCCTTGAAAGAACAGATGTTTAGCGGGATTGTCGCCTTTATAAATCAATGCTCCGAAAGCTTTCGAGGACCATACTCTATCATTCTCCCGTCCAACTACGCTCAATAAAGCTTCCTCGGGACTTCGCCACTCGAAATAACTCCCTCTATCTTCGTAAGCGAGATTGACAAATGTAGTAATAGAACGATTATCCGAAATATCGTGATGCAATTTAAGAAAAGATTTTCCTCTGAAAAAGTCATCATTCTGACGATAGCTATCCGATTGTGTCATATCCGCCGTGGCAAGATACGATGTTTTTCCGATTTTTTTACCCCATAGAAATCCACCGCCTTTTAATGTCAAAGTTCTATTAGTCCAAACCCAATCATCCCAATGAGGTTTATCATAGGCGCCAAATTTTGAGAAAACTTTCAATTCGACACTTTTACCCGAGCCATCGAAAATTTTCGATGGTTTCAGTGTAACGATATTAACTACACCGCCGAGTGCACCCGAACCATAAAGAGCCGAACCCGCACCCTTAACAATCTCGACCTGCGAAACGGCATTTGTTGGAAGAGCATCCCATTTAATTTCGCCGGTATCGCCAGAAGTAACAGGAACACCATCGATTAACATCGCAACTCGACTTCCGCAGCCCTGTGAATAACCCGAACTATTACGAATCGAAATCTGATATTTATTCATAGTGATTCCAGGAATATATTTCATAGCATCGTCCATACCAGCAGTGGCTCGTGCGGAGAGAATATCGCCTTTCGCGACCGTAGTAGAAATCGGTGTATCTAAAATACTTTGCTCTATTCTTGATGCAGAAACCACGACAACATCGCCGACCATTGCCTGTGAGTGCATTATAAAATCTATGACCTTGTCTCCTGAAACATTAAAAGATGTATCGATATTGAGGTATCCGAGTGCGGAAATCTCGAATTTATGCACACCGGGTCCCACATCGATAGTGTAATTTCCATCGATGTCTGCGGTAGTCCCTGTTTGTTCACTCGGCAAATAAATATGCGCTGCTGGTATCGGATTGCCTTTCTTTTCACTAATCTTACCTGATATTGTATAAGCAGAAATGATTGTTGCAAAAGTTAAAAAACAGAAAAAAGGTGTTAACCATTTCATAATATTTTCTCCTCTTTTTTAAATCTTTTCAAACTAAGAAAATTTCACTAATTTAACAAGTGATTATTGATTTAAATTTATAAATTTATATTTTAATACAATTTAAAATCGAGGGCAAGTAAAAATGCTAAAATTAAATGCACTATCTAAAATAAATCTATGTCTATATGTGTTAGGCAAAAGAGACGATGGTTTCCATAATATTTTCACGATTATGCAAACCTTGAATCTTTTCGATGAACTATATCTAAAAAAAGGGGATAAATTTTCTATCGATGTAAAAAATATTCAAATTTCCGGTGAGAACATTTTAAAAAAGGCATACGAAAAAATTTGTGATTTTATCGGATATAAAATTCCTGTCGAGATAACACTTTTGAAAAATATTCCAATCGGTGCAGGTTTAGGCGGTGGAAGTTCCGATGCGGCAGTATTCATTCGGGGCGTGAATGAACTTTATAAACTCGGTTTAAATAATAAACAGTTAATCGAAATAGGAACTGAAATCGGCTCGGATGTGCCATTTTTTTTCACCGATGGTTCGGCAATCGCAACTAAAAAAGGCGAAATTATTAAACCGATTGAATTACCGCTTTCATATTTCGTTTTTCTCATCATTCCAGACTTTCAGATAAGCACTGTTTGGGCATATTCGCAAATAAGAAATTACTTGACAGTGCCAGAAAAATTAAGCAACTTGTTAGATTGTAATTTCCAACAGATATTTTGGGAAGTTTTACCGATTTTTGAAAATAGTTTCAACGATATCGTTTTAAATATTCATCCCGAACTCGAAACCGAATTTGAAAAATTGAAAGAAACAGGTGCGGAATTTGTATCGATAACTGGAAGTGGTTCCGCGTATTTCGGGGTTTTCAGGGATTTTGAAACAGCTAAAAAAGCGAGTGAATCGAGTTGGAATGGGCAAAGTTTTATCCTGAAGCCGATAAAAATTTGATTTTTTCGGATATAATTGGGGTGTCGCCAAGTGGAAAGGCATCCCGATTTTATCGGGATATGCGGAGGTTCGAATCCTCCCACCAAGATATTTTGAAAATTTCAGTTAATTTATAGATTTCGGGTATAATTGGGGTGTCGCCAAGTGGAAAGGCAGTGGCTTTTGGAGCCACTATGCGGAGGTTCGAATCCTCCCACCCCAGATATTTTGAAAATTGAATTTTATAGATTACATGGCAAAATTTTAATTATCTCAAACATTTAAAATAATGAAGAAAATATTATCAAAAAAAGAAATAACGAAAATTTATAAATCGATATGTGAATACTATGAGAAATATTTAAAAAAACGCGGAGTAAAACTTCCACGGCTTTTTAATAATAATGGAAAATACACAAAGGATGCTCTCGTATTAGTATATTTAGCACAGGATTATCCAGAAACAAAAAAAGTTTCAAAAGGAGAACTTACCCGATTTATCGAAATATACTATCCTAATGTAAATGATGTTCAACAAGCGAGACATCTCGGCGCACAAAAAGGATGGTATATTGCAGCAGGCGGTAGAGATAATAGAGATGTAGTTTTGAAAAGAGGGGAATATCAACTTGTTAATCTTGAAAAACCTTATCCTGCTTTTCATGGACACAGAGTAGAAAAAACAGATGATTGGGAAGAATTGAAAAAGGAATATGGATATAGATGTGCCACTTGCGGTTCAGAAGAAGGTAAACCGAATATTCATTGGCCAAATACTACAACAAAATTGCAAAAAGGTCATAAAAATCCCAATAAACCTTTAGTCAATGGTAACATCATTCCACAGTGTCAAAAATGTAATCGCGCTGATAGAAACAATTGGGTATACGATGAAAGAGGTCGAGTTATAAAATTGGCTAATCCTAATGTAATAAAAAGGTCTGAAAAGAAAATCAGATGGAAAGTTTATAAAATACTATATAAAGAATTCGATGGGAAAAATCCAGATGAATAGTGAATTTTTAAATAAAATAATATTGGGAGATGCTGAAGAAATCCTGGGAAAAATCGATAGTAATTCGATAGACCTCGTGCTGACAGACCCGCCTTATTTCTTGGATAAAATGGACAATAATTGGAGTCATAGGAAAGTATCGAAAATAACAGATTATTGTAATACGGTAAAATCTCTTCCGCCAGGGATGAAATTCGATAGGAACCAGGGAAAAAAATTTTATAATTGGTATTTGAAAATATCAAAAGAATTGTATAGAATATTGAAACCTGGCGGATTTTTCTTTTCATTTTCAAGCCCGAGACTTTATCATAGAATGGTTTCATCAATCGATGATGCAAATTTTTTAATAAGAGATTGTTTTATATGGTTACATACACAAAATCAACCCAAAGCTATGTCGTTGAACCATTTCATCGACAAATTGGATTGGAATAAGAATGAGAAAAATAAACTAAAAGAAAAATTGCAGGGATGGAAAACACCACAGATAAAATCCTGTTTCGAACCGATAGTAATGGCACAGAAAAAATGCGAAAAGACTTTTTTGCAAAATATGCTGAAATATAATGTTGGACTGTTAAATACAAATGTGAAAATCGGCGAGAATATGTTTCCTTCGAATGTTATGACAACAGAAAAAACCGGTAAAATTGTAGATAGGTATTTCCTTATTCCAAAACCTACAATAGATGAAAAAGGGAAATTTAATACTCATAAAACAGTAAAACCATTATCGATATGCGAATATATTATAAAATTGACAACTTTTTCAGAAGATGCAATAGTCCTCGACCCTTTTGTTGGAAGTGGGACAACTGCTGTTGCAGCGAAAGAGTTAGGAAGAAAATTTATTGGAATCGATATAAATAATGAATATATTGAAATTGCACTCAAAAGACTGAATAATGTTAAAAACAAAAGGAATAAAAAATCTAAAATTCCAAAAAAAGAAATACAATATGATTTGTTTCATCGAGCAATAAATATTTAAAATAAGAGATATAAATTATGAACAACATAAAAATCATAATCGGGCGGTCGAACAGACGATTAGGCGAGGCGATTTCAAAACATCTTGGAATCGAGCCAACTAAATTGATTTTGAAAAATTTTGCCGATGGCGAAATTCGAGTTCAAATTCTTGAAAATGTGCGCGGAAAAGATGTATTTATAATCGATTCGACACAGCCACCAGCGGATAATCTTTTGGAATTATTATTATTACTCGATGCTGTCAAACGAGCCAGTGCAAGAAGAGTTACCGCTGTTATCCCATATTTCGGTTATGCTCGGCAAGAACGAAAAGATAGACCGCGAGTTCCGATTTCGACTAAACTTGTGGCGAACCTTATAGTTTCCGCAGGCGCCGATAGAGTTCTGACTATGGACCTTCACTCGCCCGCTATTCAGGGTTTTTTCGATGTTCCGACCGACCATTTAATCTCCGATTTGGTTTTTGCAGATTATGTGAAAAAAATTATACCCGGCGAAGTTAAAAATAAAAATGTGGTCATCGTATCGCCAGATATCGGCGGTGTCAAAAGAATCGATATTCTTGCAAAGGAATTTGGAACAAGTATAGCGATTATAAATAAAAAACGAGAGGATGCTAATAAATCGAAAGCATTAAATTTAATCGGTAAAGTTAAAGGGAAAATTGCAATAATCCGTGATGATATTGTCGATACGGCTGGGACTATCAAGGAAGCATCGCTTTTGCTCAAGAAAAAATCCAATGGGGCTAAATCTGTCTATGTGCTTGCTACTCATCCACTTCTTTCGCCACCAGCGATCAAAAGGATTTCAAATTCTAAAATCGACCGTCTTATTGTAACCGATACTATTCCTCTTTGCAAGAATGCCCAAAAGAAACTTGTGCCATCGAAAATAAATGTAATTTCTGTGGCACCGCTTTTTGCGACAGCGATAAAATGTATTCATCAAGAACGGTCTTTAAGTGTTCTTTTTCAACCGAATAATACTTTGAATTTATAATTTCCTTTACAATATTAGTTTTTTGTTTAACTTTTTGAAATCAATTTAAGGAGGATAAAAAATGAAAGGTATTCCACTTAAAGCAGAGATACGAGAAATGCAAGGTTCTCGTGAATCTCGGAGACTTCGAAAACAGGGTTTCATCCCTGCGATTCTTTATGGTGCCGAGGGTAAACATTTACTTTTGAAAATATTCAAAAAGGATTTTTCAAAGATAATGCACACTCGTTCGGCTGAACATTCTATGGTCGAACTTCAAATTAATGATGGAAATAGCGAAAGTAATCATCTATCTGTCATTAAAAAAATTCAACACGACCCGGTTTCAGATTTGATTATTCACGCCGATTTCGAGTATGTGAAATTAGGGAAACCGATTTCATTCATCGTGCCTATCGAATTTATTGGAACACCGGTCGGTGTAAAAGAAGGCGGAATTTTCACTCCTCATATTCACGAACTCGAAATACTCTGTGCTCCTAAGGATATGCCGGAGGTTATCGAAATCGATGTTAATGAGGTAGATCTCGGAAACTCGATTCATATACGAGATATTTCTGTTCAAAATGCAGAAATTCAACACGACCCCGACGAGACTATTGCATCGATTGTGAAACCTCGCGGTCTCGAAGTAGCTGAAGTTACGGAAGAAGTGGAAATTAGCGAGGAAGAAGCTGCGCAGGAAGGTGAAGAGAAACCTGAAACCGAAGAAAAGGAGAAAAAGAAGGGATGAAAAAATATCCCATTTTAATTACATTTTTATTCGTCATTTTCCTTTATTGCGGACTGGCTGCCGCGCAACTACCATTTTCTTTGAATCAATACAAGAAAATGATTGAAAAACAGACAGAAGCATCTCCAACATCGGGACAAGTAGAACAATATAAAACACCTCGACTCTATGAAACTCCTGGAACTACTTTTACCGCATCTCAAGGGAAATATCTATATCCTATCGAGGCGGAATCGCTTTATATCGATACCTTGCCCTATTTCGACGAACTTGTTATTGTAGATGAGGAGACTGTGCAGGTGATTCGTAAGGCAGTGCCGAGTCATTTGAAACGCTTTGGAGCTGATTTTTTCAATAATGTTCCAACAATTTCAACTTCTCAACTTCCAGTTTCTGATAAATATGTTCTCGGTAGTGGCGATAAACTTATTGTAAATTTATGGGGAAGTTTAAATGCTCAATATGAACTGACTGTCGATAGGGAAGGCAGTATATATATACCGCAGGTTGGCAATGTTGCTGTTGGAGGATTAACTCTTTCTTCGGCAGAATCGCGAGTAAAAAAATCGCTTTCGGCCAGTTATTCCGATTTTAATACTGAACTTACTCTCGGGCAGGTAAAATCGGTGCGAGTTTTTGTTGTCGGGCAGGTGAATTTTCCCGGCATTTACGACCTTTCAGGACTTTCTCGTGTTATGACAGCATTGGCTGCGGCAGGAGGACCGGATTCTGTCGGTTCGTATAGAAATGTTAAAATCTTTAGAGGTGAAAAGAAAATAGCCACATTCGACCTCTATCATTTTATAAATGAGGGACATTCATCTGGGAATATTCAATTGGCAACCGGCGATGTAGTCTTTGTGCCACATTACGATATTCTTGTAAAACTTAGAGGGATGATAAAAACACCCGCCAAATATGAACTTTCGTCGAATGAAACTATCGAGAATGCTTTAAAATATGCTGGCGGTGTGCTTCCAGAAGGAAATAAAAAAGGAATTTTTATAGATAGAGTGATAGATGGTATTCACACTTCACTTACTATAGATATTTCGGATTCGAATCAATCTAAAACGAAACTTTTTGATGATGATGATATTTCGGTTTTTCCAATAAATCCTTTTAGAGAAAAAACTATATTTCTCGAAGGATATACTCCTCAACCCGGTGGGTATGGTTGGTTCGATGGAATAAGGATTTCCGACCTTTTCGACAGCGACAATGCGCTATTCGATAATACATTTATGGATAGGGTCGATATATTACGCAAAATTGGGAACGGTAAAAGAGAAATATTACATTCAAATCTTGGTAAGGCATTATCGGGTGATTCATCTGAAAATTTAAAACTATTATCACAGGATAGAGTTATAATTTATTCGTCATTGAAATTTGTAGATAAGGAAATTGTAAAAATACAGGGTGCTGTTCGATATCCAGGGTCATATCCGCTTTATAAAAATATGCACATATCCGACCTTGTATTCGAGTCTGGCGGATTGAAAACAAATGCATTTCTCGACAGTGCCGAAATTGTGAGAATCACAGATGGCAAAGATATAAAACGATTTAATGTTCAGCTTGGGAAAATAATTTCCAATCCAAATTCATCCGATAACATTAAATTACAGAAAGACGATTTTATATTTATAAGGGAAATACCCGATTGGAAAACGATGAAATCTGTAACGATTTTAGGCGAGGTTAATTTCCCTGGAACTTACGCTTTGCTGTCAGATGAGGAAAAACTTTCACACATGCTCGACCGATCCGGTGGATTGACTAAAAATGCTTTTCTTAATGGAGCTGTTTTTGTCCGACCGATGATTTCAAAACAGGTTAGCCGACAAAATGTTATTCGTGTGATTCATAATACTCAAGAGCTTACTCTCGATACTCTCGGGAAAATCGATACGACATCGTTGATTTTTTTCTGGGACTCGAATGAATTAAACAAAATGATTATAGACCTATCACAAATTGTTTCGGGTGACGATGATATAATTATGGAAGATGGCGATACTATATTCATTCCTCAAATCCCTGATGGCGTAAGTATCGTTGGTGCTGCTGGTTCTAATGGAACAGTTAAATATGTGAAAGGTCGTAATGTTAAATATTACATAAAACGAGCTGGTGGACTTACAAGAAATGCCGACAACAGTGAAATTCGTCTTGTAAAACCGAATGGTAAAGTTTATAAAGTCGGGCTTGGATATAAAAATGTGGGACCTGGTGATGTAGTAGTTATTCCACAACGGGTAAAAAAGGAAAAGGACATTCTCGCTATATTTAAGGACCTTACCATAGTGCTTTCAGGATTGGCAACAACTATTTATATTATTCTAAAATTATGAATATTATAAGAATTTGGAAAATTGTAGTTCTTTTTTGGGAAAATCGCCGAATTATATCTCCGATAATTCTGGCTTTTTTTCTAATATCATTAATTTATGCGATTTTCACTCCTAACCAATACACATCGAATGCAACTTTTCTTCCATCTGGAACAGGAGGTGGTCCATTCGGTTTTATAACAGGCTGGATTCCCTCGATGCTTGAAAATACTACATCGGATGAAATATCGAGTTTTCTTTTCCCTGAAATTTTAAAAAGCCGAAGCGTAATAATCGAAGTTGCACACGAGCCATTCGATTCTATTCTTGTCGAAAAAACAGGTAAAAATAATTTACAAGAATTAAATAATTGGAGAAACGATAATGATATTATCGATGGATTTATTTTAAATAGTAATATTTTTTATTCATTTGAAAGAGGAATAATACAAATAAAATATACATCGAAATATCCATATTTGTCATATTTTGTGATGAAAACCTGGGTCGATAAATTGCACCGGTATCTTGAAAATAACCTCGAAACCGAAGCTCGAAGAAACTATGAATATTTGCTGAAAAGGCAGGATGATGTAAAAAGAAGTCTCGATAAAGCCGAGGATAGTCTTGCAATATTTATAAAAACTCATCGCAATTATAACAACGACCCGATTACAAATCTCGAATATCAAAAACTGTCTGTTCTTGTGCAAACTCGTCGTGATTTGTTCACTTATATCGCTCAGCAGCTTGAAACCGAAAGATTAAATATGACAAAATCTTTACCGACAGTAAAATTACTCGACCCACCAAATATTCCACAGAAAAAATCCGCTCCTAAAAGGTCTTTGATTGTTATTGCAGGGATTTTCATCGGTCTAATTATCGCTATAATTATTTTGCTCCTTAAAAATTCACTTCAGTATATAAATGCGTATAGAATTTCTAAAATCAAAGATGAATAAGATTAAGTGGAAAATTTTTAATGCGATACCAAAATCATTTATTACATTTATATTGTGGTTAGTTGCAATATCCATTTCATTTTTGTTATACCGATTTCAAAGATTTAGGTTTTCTATGGTTTTTAGTGGAATCGTTATTCTCATAGTATTAGTCTTATTTAATCCTATACAAATTTCTGTGGGACTCATCTGGATAGCTCAAATATTCCCTATGAGTTTCACTATAAGTTTAGGGGGTATCAATTTCCGTATAATCGACATATATATGGTTATTGTTATATTAACATGGATTACGCTTTACATCTTACCTTCAGATAAAATTAAAATCATATTCGGTTGGTCAGAATTCTTTGCAACACTTTTTATGATTGTTTTTGTTATAAACATATTTCGAGGTTTAGCATTTCATTATAATCAAGGGACAAGTGCTCCAACATTTCGTTCAGATTTAGTTAGAGGACCGATTTATTATGGCACTCTTTTCTTTTTCAATAAAATCATCGAGCTTAAAGATAATATTAAAATAATACTGATAAAACATTGGTTTTATGCGGCAATCGCAAGTTCCATAATTTACTTTATTATGGCTATTATAAAAATTTATCTCGGATTATCATACTCGATGTGGGGATTTAATATACAGCTTTTCGTATTTGTCTGGGGATTTTCTTTTACTATGGGAATTTTTGTGAACAAACGCTGGTGGATATTAAGTCTGCTTTATTTCTTCCTTCTTTTTTATATCGCTTCGAGAACAACTCTGGGAGGAATATTTTTAATATATTTTTTTATAATAATATTCTGGATTATCGCACTTCCTAAAGGCAAAAAACTAAAAACTATAACAAAAATTGCTGCTTATAGTATCGGTTCTTTCGCAACTGTATTTATATTATTTTTTTTATTTTTCTCATCGACTCAATCGACACAAGCTTATTCTATAATTTCAAGAAATACGGTTTTATTAAAACCACAATATTTACAATTTCTTCCATCATTGCAATGGCGTTTTTTAGAATCTCTCGAATCTATACACTTTTGGAAAAATTCGAGCTTACTTTTCGGCACAGGTTGGGGCAAAGGATTTGGAACCACAATGAATTCTTTAGGAGCTGTGGATGTTTTATATATGACAGTTTTAGCAAAAGCAGGATTGCTGGGACTTATCTCATTTTTGGGTATGTTCGCGGCTTTTTTCATAAATATCTTGAAACTTATTAAAAACTTTAATTTAATAGAATCCAATTTTGTCAAAGCATTCGTTATAAATTGCGCAGCTATTATTCCGACCGCACTGATTATGGGTTTGACTATGTCTCATCTTTGGTTCGGCTCCGCAACGATTATAACTATGGTAGTTTTTATGGCAATTTCATCTAAATTATGGAGAGAAATCAAACAAAAGAAAGTGCCAGCACTCGAATTGCACGAAATACAATAAGTGTTTCTGCGATAAGAATTCTTGTGCGTATTGTGGCTCTTGTGCGGCAGTTGCTTGTAGCTCGTTTTTTTGGAGCATCCAGTGCGACCGATGCTTATTTCGTTGTGTATCAGCTTCAATCGGTGCTCGGGCTTTTTTTCGGTGTCGGTCCGCTGCAAGCTTCGACTACTACTATGCTTGTGGATGCCGATGTGAATGGCGATAAAAATTCTGCAAAAAGATTACTTTCAAAAATCCTCGGCGACCAAATTTTAATCGGTTCCATTATACTTATTGTCGCAATTTTTACATTTAAGTATTGGGGGAAAATTTTTGTCCCCGGTTTCAGCAGCGAGGCATCGAAATATCTCGATGGACTCGCATTATATATGTTCCCAGCCGCAATTTTAACCGCTATTATGTTCATCGCATCGGCAGGACTTCACGCAAAAAAAATATTCATCCCTCACGAATTTGCAAACCTTACGATAACTTTAACATTGCTTATTATAATCGTTATTTTTCACAATTCACTGCAAATATACTCACTCGGGCTTGGACATTTAATCGGAGCTGTAATTGCAATCGTTTTTATATTATTCATTCTTGGCAAATTGAAATTAGGATTTATCGGCAAACCCGATTTCTCCGACCCTGCTGTGCGAAAAACCGTATCGCAGGCTGCGATGGTCATTATATTTATGTTGGCATCACAGTCATTCAGAATTTTTGAACGATTTCTCGCATCATATCTGCCGACAGGTAAAATAACCTCACTTTCACTTGCACAGATGATTGTCGAGGCAATTATATTCGCTATCGCCCACCCATTCTTATTAGTTCTTCATACCGATTTATCGAATATTTATTCACAAGGAAATTATGAAAAATTTCGAATGCAATTGAATAAAATTCTTGGAAGTCTATTTTTTCTTTTCATACCGATAGCTATGGGACTTTTTGCAACCGCAAAACCGCTTGTATTCTTACTTTTAAGACAAGGGGAATTCTCGGTGCAGGCGAGTAACGACACAGTATTAGCTATCCAAATTTTCGCTATCGGTTTTGTATTTCAAGGATTAAATCTTTTTTTTATAAGAGTTTTTATGGCGACACAACTCACGAAAAAATTAGCTATCGTTTCGACTTTGTCATGGCTTGGAGCTATGGTTCTCGACTGGTTTATGGTGAAACAATTCGGTTTCAAGGGTCTGGCGATGACTTTGGTTATAGCATTTGTGATACAGGATATAATTCTTTTCAGAATAATGGTTCGAAAGATTAAACTCGTCATCGAACCATTATATAAAACTATTTTTCAGATTATAATTTCATCTGCAATAATGTATTTAATAATTCATTATTTGGTTGGACTTTTCGATTTCCAAATTGCTGGATTCGAGCAAAAAATAATCAAAATATTAATTCTATCTGCAATATCCGCGGTAGGCGCAGGTTTTTACATTTCAATCTCACATTTGCTCGGATGTAAATATCCCAAAACTATATTAAATCTTTTGCGTAGAAAAAAGACGAGTATCGATGAAATGTAATGTATTTTGCAACATCGTGATTTTATTAAATTTCTAATTTTTTTCTTCAAAATAATTAAAAAGTTCGTCTATATTGGATATCAGCACAATTTTTAGACCATCGAGTATATCGTTTTTTATATCTTCAAGGTCTTTTTCATTCTCCTTCGGTATAATCACTGTTTTAACATTGAATCTTTTCGCTGCGAGAAGTTTTTCTGGCAATCCACCGATTGGCAGAACTCTCCCCGAAAGAGTGATTTCACCCGTCATTGCGACATCGTTAGGCAATTCCTTACCTGTCAATGCCGATGATATCGCCGACACAATAGCGATTCCCGCACTCGGTCCATCCTTGGGAACAGCACCCTCGGGAAAATGTATGTGAACATTATGGTCTTTTAATATATCTTTATCGAATTTCAGCTCGTCGGCTCTTTTAATTGTCAATGACAGTGCGGTTTCAACCGATTCCTTCATCACATCGCCGAGTCTTCCAGTGAAAATCGCTTTGCCCTTACCGGGTAATATGAGAACCTCGATATGAAGAATTTCACCGCCGGCAGCTGTCCATGCAAGTCCCAATGCCTCACCGGGAAATAATTTATCGGGAATAGGTGAATCGACAAATTTGGGAACTCCAAGAAATTTTCGCACATGTTCCGATGTTATCTTGAAAACCTTTCTGCGCTTATTCTTCGCTACTATCACCGCTATTTTGCGCAAAACCGCAGAAATTTTCCGCTCGAGTTCTCTAACACCCGCCTCACGACTGTATTCGCGTATTATAGTAAGAAAGGCATCGTCTGAAAAAGTTACTTTGCGAGTAGAAAGCCCGAGCAGTTCGATTTGTTTCGGCAAAAGAAAATCCCGAGCTATAATTTTCTTTTCGGTTTCGAGGTATCCTGGAATACGCAAAATTTCCATTCTATCGAGTAATGGCATAGGAATTCCCTGAATTGTATTCGCTGTCGTTATAAACATAACTCGCGACAGGTCGAATGGGATGTCGATATAATTATCCATAAAAGAGGAATTTTGGTCGGGGTCGAGAACCTCCATAAGAGCATCTGCTGGGTCACCGCGAAAATCGTGCCCGATTTTATCGATTTCATCTAACAGCAACACAGGATTTTTTGAACCAGCTCGACGAATACCCTGAATAATTTTCCCGGGAAGCGCACCGATATATGTTCTTCGATGACCTCTTATTTCAGATTCATCGTGAAGACCGCCGAACGATGCTCGTGAAAATTTTCGCCCAAGCGCTCTGGCGATAGATTTCGCAACAGATGTCTTACCGACACCGGGCGGACCGACAAAACACAATATAGTGCCTTTTTGCTTCTTCGATAATGACATCACAGCAATTTGTTCGAGAACACGCTTCTTTATCTTATCTAACCCATAATGGTCCTCATTTAAAATTTTTTCCGCATCCTCGATTTTCGTTCTATCTTTCGTGATTTTTTTCCACGGCAATTCCATCAACCATTCTATGTAATTCCTTGAAACTGTTGCCTCGGGCGATGTCGGTTGAGTTCGGCTTAATTTCCGTAATTCCTTTTTAACTATATCTTTCACATCATCTGGATATTTGCGAGCGAGAAGTTTATCCTCGATTTCTTTTAGTTCATCATCATATCCAATCCCTTCACCGAGTTCGTTCTGGATTGCCTCGAGTTGATGGCGAAGAAAAAATTCCCGCTGATGTTCATCCATCATCTCTTCTACTTTGTGCTCGATTTGGCGCTTAAACCGTTGAACATTAACCTCACGCATAAGAATTAATATCAACTTTTCGAGAAGTTCGGAATAAGATGCAGATTCGAGCAAATCCTGAAGATTATTCGGTTCTATCAGCAATTGTGCACAAATCACATCGAGAGCTTTCTCTATACTTTCGCCAATATCGATTATTTGTAAAATTTCATCGGGAAAATCGGATGTTAGATGAATATATTTTTTAAAAAGTTCCTTTACTCTTCGGAGATACGCATCGACCTTCGGACCACTCAATGAACCCCTGACATAAAAAGGTTTAACCGATGCGAAAATCATCTTTTTATTGACCGTATAGTTTAACACTCTCGCCCTCGTTTGTCCCTCGACTAAAACTTTTACCACATCGCCGGGAAACCGCATAACTTGAATGATTTTCGCTATCGTGCCGACATTGTAAAGGTCGAAACCTGTCGGTTTATCTATTGTCGGGTCTTTTTGCGTTACTATAAAAAGTTTCCTATCGAACTCCGAAGCATATTCGAGTGCCTCGATGGAACGCTTACGACCGATTCGTATCGGATTCACGGTCCCAGGAAATATTACTATTCCCTTTGTTGGAATCACTGGAATGTTAATATATCCACCGAGATTATCGTCCTTTTTCTTTTTTCGTGCCATATTTCGATTCTCCATTTATGAAATTTTATATCGATTAAATATATTCATTCAAAGAATTTCAAAAATAAACTCTTAATATTATTTTCAAAGAATTTATTTCAGATTTTTATTCACCTGTTAATTTCGCACTATTTTAGCC
>JAGGZE010000041.1 GCA_021162205.1 bacterium | reverse complement strand
TGTCTCGCCCTCCTTTCTCCCCATCAAAAACTGTCAACCTTTTTTAGGACGAGACAAATGAGCGAAGCGAACGAGCAGGGGGTAGAAATAACGAAAATCGATTATTTAATTATCCCTTGCAAAATCCGATTTGAAAAATTTATTTGGAAACGAAGCAAATGAAAGTAAATTAGATGAGGAAAAGGAGGAAAGATGAAAAAGATTATGAAGAAAAGGAACCTTTTAACGCCAGTTCTTTTTATTTTTTTGCTTGTTTGTTTATCGGGTCTCTATTTACAGGGTTGTGCGGCAACTCGCACTTCATATTATGACCCAACTACATATAAAAATCTCACGTATATTAAACCGCAAGTTCTCTTACTTTATGAGACATTTACAAGTGAGGAAATTGACACAATGTTAATAGACAATATCCGTTTAAAACTTGCACAAATATATGAGTATGAAAAAGGGAAGGATAATAATAGTGAAACAACAAGGCAAATCCAAAAAATTCAAGAAATGTTTGAAAGACATGTTAAAGACCGTTTCGAAAAGGGGAAATGGACAAAAGAACATTTAGAAAATGAAAAAGAAAATATAGAAGAAGCTTTCGATATCGCTATCAAAACAGAAAGAGCAAAAAATAAAAATGAATAGGAGGTTTTATTATGGATTGGCAGGAATGGTTGCATAGTTTTGGCGGTGAACTTTCAAATTTGGCAGTTGGTGAACTTAAAGACTTAATAGAAACAGCTAAAAGCGATTTGGAGCAATTTACCAAAAGACAAGGTGAAAAGGTCGAAAATTATCTTAATCAACTTGCTTCACATCAAATTACGAAAGAGCAATTTGAAGGATATATGGAGGATATAAAGGACTTGACAGAGATGAAAGCTCTTCAAATGAAAGTTGAAGCAAAAGCTCGTGCTCAACGATTAGCTGATGGAATAAAGAATATCATAATTGAAAAATTACTTAAGTTAATACCATAACTATAGAAACTTATATTCAAAATTTTGGCGACGCCACAAAAGGAGATTTAAATACCCAATAAATCATCGAATATAAGTTTGCAGAAGGCGAAAAAGGCAAAGAAGGATGAGTTCTACACGCAACTTTCCGACATTGAAAAAGAATTGTCGCATTACACGGAGCATTTTAAGCGAAAAACAGCTACTCGTTGTCTTCCAACAACAACGCCCGACTTTCGCACTTCACTGGCACCAAAACTGCGTTAAAATTTATTGCTCTACTATTTCGAGATTACCAGCGGAGATAAGTCGAGCTAATCGACCTTTTCCAGCATTGCGGATTTTGCCCTTCGGCATCGGGAAATTCTCGATTCTTCTCGCAAGATAGCGAAGTTCATTATAATCGAGAGAATCGATACCATCTTTTTTATATTTTTTGATAATCGCCACAAATTTTTTGTCATCGGGATTAACAATCAATTTCATCGATTTGGATGGTGAGTATTTTCCCCATTTATGGAATTCTTTCGCTGGTTCTCTTGTGTTAGGAGCTTCGAAAGGAGCAATCATCGGTTCGATACCGCTGTCGGGATTTGGAATGATATGAGTTGAAACCAATTCGCCGACCTTTTGAGCGGCTAATGCTCCCGCTTCGAGCGCGGCTTTGACTGCTCCGACACTTCCACGAAATTTAACAATCGTCATTCCACCGCCGCTTTTTTCATAATCGACCAATTCGATTTTTGAAGTTTTAACCGCAGCATCAGCGGCCTCGATTAACCCGATTAAACCCTTTGTTTCTATCATTCCCAATGCGATATTGTTATCCATTACGAGCCCTCCTAATTTTATCGAAGCAGAAATTTCACATTTAAATAATTTATATACTTTTCTAATTTAACAATGAAAAATTAAAGATGCAAGAAAATAATTAAGTTTGCTTATTCTATTTATTACTATCGTTTTCACTTTTCTCATCATTGTCATCGTCGAGTGAAATTCCCGCGATATCGATAAATTCTTTTTGTGCATCGATTGCTGCAACGAGCGATTTTTTTGCAAGTTCGACCTCGTCGGCAGCTTTTTGCCGCAAATCGATAGAACCGATTCTTTGCAGGAATACATTTTCATCGGGATGCCTTCCGATTATTTTTTCCCATTTCAACCAATGTCCGAATACATCGGCATAATGGTCGGCAGATTTTTGTAAAATTTTGGATTCCTTTTTGGGAAATACCTTAGCGACATTCGAGAAATAAGAATGAGCGGCGAAATATTGTGTCCATTGCGAATAGATTGCGAAAGAAAACCAGGCTGTGCGAATTTGCATTTGATTTTCACCGATTTTTTCTAAAAAATCGAAATCTTTATTGCGAAGGTCGGTTATATATTTATCGTATGCACTCGAACCGAATGCGATTTTTTCATCACCGATTTCCATTTCATTATTTTGAGAATTTTGAACAACGAGTTTAATAAGCTCGGTGGCAATTTCTTCTTCGGTATTCACTCCCGGCATAACTCTTGCGGGAGAAATTAGTATATGTTGTCCATAATCTTTTTGCGATTCCCACCAGCCGTTTAGTTCATCTCTTCCCCAGGTCGAACCATCGGGAGCGATATTGGGATTATACCAATGGATTCTTTCTTTACCCTTTATTCCCTCGATACCATATATAAGTATCGGTTCGATATATGTTGCCCAGACAACATTCCCACCATCTATCATTTGCTCGATAAATGCAATCGCTTCATCTATACTTTTGGGTTCTGAAATCGCTCTTCGGACATTCGATGCATTTAAGGCATTTAGAACCATTTGGACTCTGAAAATATCATATACCCAAAATTTATCTGCATCGTAGAGAAAAAAAGCAAAATATCCACTTTTAGCAAAAAAATGTGGATAATGTTCAGTCGAGCCAGAATAATTTGCGCATTTCCACATTAAATCCAAAGGTGTATATTCGAGTTTTATCCCCGGATAGCGGTCGAACTCTTTCTGCCAACCTGTATTATAATTGCTTAATACCATTTTCTCTCCTTAATAATGGATAGTTATTTTTAATAAAGAACCTTATAAAATATTTGCAATGAAATTTTTAAATATCCAAAATTTATTCTCGAATTAAACATAATTATTCGATAATCAGAAAAAAATCTTGACATCTAATTTTTAAATAATTATTTTCCGCTGACCATATAGTCATTTATTAAATAGTGAGTCAAATTTAGAGTCAGATGGAATTATTTTTTGGAAATTAGTCGAGTTATATGCAATATTTAGAATAATAAGAAATAATAATATTTAATTATTTTGATAATCGGGAGGTTCATCGTGTCGATACCAGAATTTTCAGTGAAACGGCAAGTTACAATAACTATGTTAATCGGGATAATTTTAGTTCTCGGTTTCTATTCATTTACAAATATCGGATTAGACCTTTTGCCCGACATTTCATATCCTACCGTATCCGTGATAACCACCTGGACAGGTGTTGCTCCCGAGGATATCGAAAAACAGGTTACAAAACCACTGGAACAAGTATTCGCACTCGTCAGCAATGTCAAGACGATAAAATCGTTTTCGCGAGAGGGAATATCGGTGGTTACTATCGAATTCGAATGGGGAACTAATATCGATTTTGCAGCACAGGATTTGCGGGACCAAATCGGTATTTTCAAGGATTATCTTCCGCAGGATGTCGATGAACCGATTGTTTTCAAATTCGATGTGTCTATGATGCCTATTTCTGCCTATACACTTTCGGGAGATATAAGCAATGAAAGACTTAAAAGCGTAGCCGAAGATGTAATAAAGCCGAAATTAGAACATATAGATGGTGTTGCATCGGTGATGCTTTTCGGAACATATAATAAAGAGGTTCGAATTCTTTTGGACCCCAAGAAGATAAATGCACTCGGTATAGACCCGCAGCAAATTCAGATGGCACTTATGTTCAACAATATCAATATGCCTGCTGGTCATATAGTCAAACGAAACAAGGAATATCTGCTTCGAACTTACGGCGAATTCAAATCGATTAAGGAAATTGGAAATATAGTTATTGGAATGACAAAAGATTATAAACCGATATACATTCGAGACATAGCAAAAGTCCAGTTCGACTACCAAGAAAGACGAACCGCATCTTTCGTTAATGGTAAAAAAGCGATATGGCTGATGCTTAGCAAAGAGTCCGGTGCGAACACTGTTAATGTTATGAAAAAAGTGCTGAAAGAACAAAAAGAAATAGAAAAACTAATTCCAAAAGATACAAAACTCGACTTGATGTTCGATATGTCGGATATGATAAGGAAAATCATCTCCAAAACAGGTAACAATGCATTGGTTGGAGCAATATTTGCTATCATATTCATCTTTTTATTCCTGCGTTCCTGGCGACCGACTTTGGCAATCAGTATTGCTATTCCACTTTCGATTATCGCTACATTTATCGCTATGTATGCCGCTGGATATACATTGAATCTTATGACGATGGTAGGACTGACACTCGGAGTGGGGATGCTTGTAGATAACTCGGTCGTCGTCATCGAGAATATTTTTAGACTAATCGAATCGGGTGAGAACAGAATCACCGCTGCAAGCAAAGGAGCAACTCAGGTAGGAATGGCTATCACAGCGTCTACATTGACGACTGTTGCCGTATTTTTCCCTGTTCTATTTATTCCAGGAATTGTCGGACAACTTTCGAGAGGACTCGCACTTACCGTTTCCTTTTCGCTTCTCGCATCGCTCTTCGTAGCATTGACAATCGTTCCTGTAATCGCTGCCAATCTTTTTAAGAAAGAAAAAAATGCAGGGGTCGAAGCAACAAAATGGTTCAAAAAACTCAAAAATGTATATGAAAAAACTCTACGGTGGGTATTAAATCACAAAACCATTACAGTTCTTGCAACTATTATAATTTTCGCACTTTCCCTTGGACTATATCCATTTATCGGTGGTGAGTTTATGCCTAAAATGGACCAACCATTCGCTCAGATATTTTTCTCCCTTCCTCAGGGAACAACGATAGATGAGACTGCCGCACTCGGAAACGAACTATCATCGGTTCTCGATGGACATCCAGATGTGGAAATGGTTGGAATGATGGTCGGCACAGAAACTCAGGATAAAGGTAATATTGGGATGAGTTCAACCAGTCCGACTAATGTCAACGAGGGGACTATCTTTATCAGATTCAAGATTAGAGAAAAACGACCTATTAAAATGTCGACCGAGCAAATGATAGATATGATTAGAAAAAAATTCCCGAAATTAAAAAATTCGAAGTTCATCGTTTTGGATATGAGTTCGCAGATGACTGGCGGCGGAGAACAGAACGACATAGCAGTGAAAATTTATGGTGATAATTTGGAGAAATTAAATCAATTCTCGAAAATCATAGCGGATACGATGAGAAATACCGAGGGACTGACCGATGTCGATATATCGATTCGTCCTGGCACACCCGAGATGCGTATAATCGTCGATAAGGATAAATGTGCCAGACTCGGTCTCACTGCTGCTCAGGTCGGGAATGCAATCAAGACTTATACACTCGGCACTTTCGCAGGCAGATACACTGATAAGGATAAACAAATCGACATTATTATCGAATTGCCTGAAAAATATAGGGACAATTTGAGTAAAATTTTAACCTTGCCAGTAATCACGAAAACAGGTGCCTCGGTGCCATTATCGCAGGTTGCTCATATCGCGGAAACGGTCGGACCGACAGAAATTCAGCGTGAGGAACAAAAGAGAAAAATATCTATAACAGCATCGGTTTCAAAGGGTTATAATCTTCAAAAGACTACTGCTCGCATCAAAAAGAAATTGGATAAAATATATAAATCGGCAATCTGGGAAACCGGATATACTTACGACATCGGTGGACAATATTCCCAGATGAAAGATTTATTCAAATGGATGATTATAGCGGCACTCGTGGCATTTCTTTTGGTCTATATGGTTATGGCATCGCAGTTCGAGTCGTTTTTGCATCCATTCGTGATAATGTTCACTCAACCATTAGCGATAATAGGTGTTTTCTGGGCATTATTTATATCGGGCAATACATTTTCGCTTCCATCGCTTATGGGAGTAGTAATTCTAATCGGAATCGTGGTGAATAATGGAATTGTGCTTGTCGATTTTATCAATCAACTCAGGCGAAGAGAGGGTATGCCTAAAGACGAGGCGATTGTCAAAGCGGGAACGATAAGACTTAGGCCGGTGCTTATTACTGCATTGACTACAATTGTTGGAATGCTGCCGATGGCTCTTTCTACAAGTCAAGGTTCTGAAATGCGTGCACCGATGGCGATGGCAATTATCGGCGGTCTCACAACCGCAACATTTTTGACACTTTTAGTTATCCCTGTTATATATTCGGTTTTAGAAAAAGTTTCCGTAAAAACAAAGCAAAGTGCAAAAAAACTATTAGGTTTGGATACAGGTGAATATCCCGGTGATTTTGTAGGACAGTGATAATCGACATCGATAATGCTGTCGAACTTTATAATAATCTTCGACCTCATTGGAGTAATAATATCACCAGAAATGACTCATAAAAATGGGAAAATACATCGGTCGTAAAAATAAACAATTCTAAATCTGTAATTGCATATATATTCGATAATTAAAGGAGAATAATTATGAATGTGAAAATTCTGACCATAATATTCGTTTCTATTATTTTTTCGTCGGCTTTTGGACAAATCGAACCCGAAAGAACTGGAATCGCTCTCGGATATATGACAACACCGAATTCTATTGTATATCGTTCTACATGGAGTGAGAACAGTGCTATCGATGTCTGGGTCGATATTCCCGAAATTTCCGCTGGCGATTTCGGCGGTTTTCGGCTTGGAGCGGGTTCGGGCTATGCGATTTTTTTAGATAGACAAAAATATTTCTGTTTTATGGTGCGTCCACAACTTTCATTCGCATATATCTCGGAAACGATGAATTATTTTGAAATCGGCGCTGGAGTTGCAGGCTCGGCGGTGGCATATTTGGATAGTCTCGGCGTGCCGAACACCGATGTCTATGCTGGAATATCGCTCGGTTCTGTTGCAAGATTCGGCGATGGCACAAAAACATTCGATTTCATTTTGACAAAAGATAGACCATTCGGAATTTTGATTGGCGTGATGAGATATTTTTAATATAATATGCTCGAGGAAAAATATTATGGATGCACTCGATAAAATAGGTATATGGTCGGAAATAAAATTGCAGATTATAAGGGAATACGCTAATGCTTATATGACAATCATAAAGCAAAAACATTTTAATGCTAATTATATCGATGCTTTTTCTGGTGCAGGTG
>JAGGZE010000032.1 GCA_021162205.1 bacterium | reverse complement strand
GTGACATTAACCACCCTTAATCCCCCTGCTCCCGTCGAATCCGCTATACACGAGCACACAAGATAATTACCGGAAGAATCAGAATAAGGACATAAAGCACTAATTCCCATCACGATACTCCCTATATACTCCACACTCGGTGTGTCTGGTTGAGATACATCGAGGATTGCAAGATTGAAATCCCACCCACAAATCGTGTAAAGATAGTCCCCAAGAACTCTAAAGGCAAATCCCCCTAAACTGTCTAGCTCAAGGGTATAATCTTCTGTAGGTGAAGATGGATCTGTTACATCCAATATTCTTATTCTTTTTCTGTGCCATGGAGGAGAAGATGGACATTCTGACACGAAAAGATGGCTATTTTCTATATCGAAGGATAATATTTCAAATCCTGTATCCGGCAGCTCCCACTCTCCCGCAATTTTCATGTTCAAACTGTCCGGCTGGGAAAACGCACATGCAGCCATCATTAGAATAATCGAAAAGATTACAAAAATTTTACGCATAATGCACCTCGATTTTTATCTCATATTCGGGCGAATGCTGTTCACCTCTACATTTTTACCCGATACTCACTCCGCTTGCGCTACATTCATTTGTCCCTCTTATTAAGGGGGACAGAAACTCGGCGTTAGACAAGTTTCAGGGAATTTATTCAGATTTTGAACTCGCTTAAATATATTATATGAAAAATTTAAAATATTTCAAGATTTTTTCTTGCATAAACACCCGATTCTCCATAAAGTTCAGCAAATGAATAAACGAATAAGCTTTGGAGGTTTTTATGCGAGCATTAAAATATTTCATCCCGGTTTTTATAATCACAGTTTTGTTTTTAGCGGGTTGTGGACCGACTCGAGTGAATATCCGTCCGCAAAGTCCATCGGGCAACTACCCAGAAAAATTTAATGCGAAAATCGCACTGTATTTCGATGAGGAAATCACCACTTATATCGAAAGACTTCACTCGACAGGAGATTTCTGCGCAGGGCATTCATACGATGTCCCTGTCTATGATGGCATTACCGATGCCGTAACTTCGGCGATGCAGTCGATATTCACCGATGTTTCAGTTATCGATGAAATCCCCGATTCAGCTCGAATTAGCCGATACGATGCTATCGTTAAGGTCGGTTTGGGCAATTTAGACGACGATGTCCAGATAACCGAGCTAACTTTCGGATACAAGGTTAAAGCAACTTTTCAGGTATCGCTCGATATAGAAATGGATTCCAATCAGATGAAAATCATTTATTCATATAATCCGCATTCGACAGGGATAAAATCCGATAGAGTAACAAAATGCAGTGGAATCGGTGAAATAATCGGTTTTGCATTCGAGAAAAGTATGGCACAAATTTCTACCGATACCGCTCGAGCATTTTACGATTCCCGTCAGGTAGCCGATTTCATTCACCTTTAAGGTGTTTTCTTTGTGCAACTTTTCTTGCCGATGGAATCGGCAATTCATTGTTGCACCTGATTAATCAAAAGAACATTTCAACCAATTGAAAAGCACAGTGTAGGAGCGTATCGAATACGCCCTCATAAAAACACCCGAATGGGTGCAGGCATTCGCCTGTTTTTAATGGCGACTTTTCTCCCCCGACAAGTCGGGGGATTCATTGTCGCCGAGAAGTTTCAAAAGTTATTTATTGAGCAGGCATTACAGGGAATTGTCGATTCTATCGACAAGGTCCCGACTTCATCGGGATTCAGAAAAAAGCAATGCGATAAAAACACCCGAATGGGTGCAACTTATTCCAGTGCAACCGATACGATTCCCCAATCTCTGTCGGCGATATAGAACGCTATACTGTCCGCACCGACTCCATAAGCATACATCGATTCGATTTGCCCCACAAGCTGCGGCGATGCGGGATTGTCTAAATTATAGAACAGCACACCATCCGAACCGATTGCTAATGCAAGATATACGCGACTATCGAACGATTGAATCGCTATATCCTGTGCATCGCCGACCTGTGTATCGGATCTATAGACTATATTCGGATTTGTCGGGTCGGAAATATCTATTGCGACAAGCCCCGATAGACCATCGGCGACATAGAGATAATTATCGTAGAATTTGCATCTTGTTGCCTCGCCCGGTGTGTCGCAGAAACCGATAGGAGTTTTATTATCCGGGTCGGAAATATTCAAAATCACGATACCGACATCCTCTGCGGCGACAGCGGCAAATGTATCTTTTGCCGATACTCCACTGCAA
This sequence comes from bacterium, assembly GCA_021162205.1. GTDB lineage: Bacteria > UBP14 > UBA6098 > B30-G16 > B30-G16 > JAGGZE01. The sequence continues at coordinate 22,936 of JAGGZE010000032.1, read as the reverse complement.
AATCCATCGGGGGTATAAGCAGGACCTCGCTGTGTCGCATATTCGGGCGTTCCAAGGTCGTATATATATAAACCATCGTCGTGGTCGGCTACGATTATGAAAAGTGTATCACGCATCCAAATACCATCGACATCTCCGCAAAGACGCGCCCATAATCCAGATGGTCCCGCACCAGGCGATTCCCTATCTGTTATATCGAAAAAGTAAATCGGCGGAATACCTCGGTAGTCTGCAATCGCTAAAATATTTTGAGTGCCATCGGCAAATATCCCTCGCGCATCGTATTGCTGTGCCCAATCGTAATTACCGATAAATTCCGGTGCGGAAAGAATGTTGTTGTCGATAATACTCATACCCGCCTCGCCATCGGCAACATAGAGATAATTGTCAAGAGAAACTACATCGTGTGCAACGCCAGGAGTCGAAACGAATCCTTTTATCTCGAATGGAATCTGGTCGATTGTGAACGATAATGTATCCGACCAATGTCCGAAATCGCCATCGCCGATACGAGCACCGACACACCATCGATAATCGCCATCGATAAGTGGAATCGAACTTTTCACCGATGAATTGAACTCGATTCTATCCCAAATGAGCGAATCGCAACACCATACTAAAATTCGATAGCCATTTGCATTGGGATAAGTTTCCCAGTCGAAAAATGCCCGCGAATTGTTCATAGTATCGCTATCATCGGGACTATCCAATACCACAGCATAGACATCGCCATCGGGAAGAGACCGTTCGGCACAGCCCATCAAAAATAATGAAATTACAAGTGCGGTTAAGGATATAATTATAATAAATTTGAATTTCATATTATCTCCTCGAAATTGTATCGACTTGAAAAATACAATTAAAATCTATTCTGTCAAATTAAAGAACGACTATTTTCGCTCTACCATATCGATGAATTGCAATGCGTTATCGACAGCGAAACCCTGCGCATCGTTATTGAAAAAGGCATATACATCCTTGCCATCGGCAAGCTGCGAACGGACAAATTTTGCGAATGGTTCGAGCTGCACATGCGAATATAATGACGAATACAATTTTTCTCCACCGTGAAATCTGAGATAGATAAAATTTGCGGTTATTGCAAAAATCGGCGGGAACTTATGCCAACTGTATATGCAGAATGCTACATTGTGAGCGGCGAGTCTTTTCCGCACCGATTCTTTTTCTAAAAATTCTCGATTTCTAAATTCCATCGCCACTTTGTGTTCGGGTCCTATTCTCGCAAGAAATTCATCGAGTGCGAGTTCATCGAAAAACGATGGCGGAAATTGCATCAACACAGGACCGCTATGTTCGCCTAACAATTCGGTAGTTTTCAAAAATTCTCCCAAAAGATATGTCGCACTATCCAATTTTTTCTTGCCCGAATGGGTGATAAGTCTCGATGCTTTTAGCACAAATATGAATTTTTTTGGAGCGTTTTTCGCCCATTTCTCCACAGTAGATTTTTTGGGAATGTGATAAAATGTATAATTTATCTCGACTGTATTGAAAATATTAGCATAAAAATGAAGCCATTCTTTTTTGGGCAAATCCTCGGGGTAGAGCTTTCCGACCCAGTGTTGATAACTATATCCAGATGTCCCACAGAAAAATTTTCCACCCATATTTATTTCCTATCATTTATTTTTTGACTCTCCCGCACAAATATAATAAAATCCGCAATATCGAGTTCATCTTTTAGATTTTCAGCTTTAAGTTCGATATCGTAGGGAACTACAACGGTCGAAATATTGATGATTCTTAAATTTGGCATTCGCATAAGTAGTTTTTGCACTATTCCCAATTTATAATCCGAATGAAATGAACCGTTAAATGAAATTATTTTGTATCCATTGTGATTTTTCAAAAAATCAGCGATAGATTCTGCCATCTTTTCATCCTTGACACACTGGGCATCGTATATGTTTTCGATTTTATCTTTGCCCATAGATTTCATCATCGGGTTATCTTTCATTGTCGCAATAAATTTCCTTTTATAATCATTATCGAGAAATTTGTATTTTCGCGGTAAATATTTTTTCTCATCCGATAGAATGTTGTCCCAGCTTACGATACCATTTTTTGCGACCATCGAGGCGTATCTTCGAGGGATATTCGCGGCAATAACAGGGATTTCTTTCTCTCTGGCAAATTCTATCGAAGGACGATAATCTGTTCGATAATTATCCCAAAGACGAACCTTTTGCTCGAACTGTTTCTCATCGATTTCACCTGCAAAATATTCATCGAGTTCATCCTGATTATCCGCCTCGAACATTTCCATCGCAATCGCCAATTCCTTATAATTTTCACCGAGTATATGAAGGAGTTCATTCTCCAATGTATGTGCGATTTTGCTATCGTGCTTCTCCCCGAAAAATATCACATCGGCAGATTCGGCGGCATCGGCAATTTGAGATATCGAAACTTGCTCGCCATTACTGTCCAATATAATGAATCGGGTTCGGTTAGAATCGGAGCTAAACACGAGAACTATCCCAAAGAACATTATCACAAGCATAGAAACATAGAAAAATTTCATTTTTATCACCTCATTATTTGAATTGTTTAATCAATGAAATCGTAAAAATTCGCAATGTCAAGATAGTTTGTCAAAAATACATTGGATAACTCGCAAAAACGATTTACTTGTAAGACATTAAAAAATATTTTCGATCTGGGAGAATATAATTGAAAAGAGAATTTTTTAAGCGAATATTTAAATTTCAAATTGTTGCCTGGGGCGGAACTATTGTCAATCTCGGTGTGCTGTGGCTATTGAAAGGACAACTCGATGTGAATTTGGTGATAGCCGGCGCATGTGCAATAGAGCTTGCGATAATTCACAATTTCACATGGCACTTTTTTGTAACATGGCGAGATAGAGTTAATAGAAATTTATCGGATTATCTAATTCGGCTTGCGAAATATAATGCGATTACAGCATCTATCGATTTCACTATCAATCTCGGAATTTTATGGTTGCTGACGACATATTTCGGTGTTAATTATCTTCTCGCCGATATAATCGGAATGATTGCCGGTCCAATATTTAAATTTTCGGCAAATGAATTGTTAGTATTCAAAAAACGGGGGGATAATGAAGAAATCGAACGAGAAAGCGAATAGAATAATCGATACCATAACGGGACCATGGGAAAAGCGGAATCTTCCCAGAATAGCAAAGGCATTGCCGAAATGGGTTATGCCAGACCATCTGACGATATTAGGTATCGTCGCGGCTATATCGATTGCACTGGGATATATTCTGACAAGATTTTCGATATGGTGGATATGGTTTGCGAATTTCGGGCTTTTGGTGCATTGGTTCGCAGACAGTCTCGATGGCACTCTTGCACGAGTTCGTCATACCGAACGAGAAAATTACGGATATTTTGTGGACCATATCTGCGATGCTGTCACTACTTTTCTCGTGTGTTTCGGTCTGGGAGCATCGCCGCTGATGGATATGCGCACCGGTATGTATCTTGCTGTCGGCTATTTTATGCTAAATATCTATGTTCACATCGCAGCATATTCTATGGGAGTTTTCAGACTTTCATACAGCAGACTTGGACCGACCGAGGTAAGAATTTTAATTATTATCGCTAATATCATTGTTATATTCTGGAATCCTGTGATTTACCATATTTTTGGACAGCCTGTTCGAGCGCTCGATGCCGTCGGTATTCTTGTAGGCACAGGATTTCTAATCATTTTCGCAATATCTGTGATTAAGGATGCAATCGAACTCGATAGGGAAGATAGAGCGAAAAGAATCGATATGAACGCATAATAAAATTCATCCTTACATTTTTTGAATTATCACAATAAACAGTCGATGGAAATTCATCGTTCAGAAATCCTTTGACTTTTTCAAATTAGAAAGTTTTTTATTAGAAGTTTTAGTGCATAGAAAAATATTTTTCAAATTTATATGGCGAATAAAAGATTTAAAAAATTTGTTCCTGTCGTTCCTGGAATATTTACAATCGGCAATATGTTCGCCGGTTTCGTATCGATTTTGCATAGCACATCGGGAAGAGTCGTAAGTGGAGCGTGGTTAATTATCATCGGTGGAATTTTCGACTTACTCGATGGCAAAGTTGCCAGATTGACTCGCGGAACAACCGAGTTCGGTGTTCAGCTGGACAGTTTCGCAGATTTTTTAACATTCGGAGTCGCACCGGGAATTTTATTATTTTCGTTGGGAATTTATAATTTCAAAAATTGGGGATTCTTAATACCGGTGATATTTTTAATCGCTGGAGCATTTAGATTGGCGAGATACAATGTTACCGCATCGCCGCATAAAAAAACCGATTTTCAGGGCTTGCCGATTCCACTGGCGGCGATTTTTGTCGCGAGTTTCATTATTTTTACCGATAATATCTGGGGAAGCATTAAATTCACAGCTTTTTTCACTCCTATGATGATTCTTTTAGCGTGGTTGATGATTTCAAATGTCAGATACCCGGCGAACCCTTTTATTTTTTCGATAAAAGGATTTAATTGGAAGGTTTTTGTTTTGGCAGCAATTTTGGTGGCTATACTTGTGAAACCGAGATGGTTCATTTTTCCAACCATTGCAATTTACATATTGAACGGTTTCGTCAGAGAAATATATTGGATTGTCAGACGAACAGATAAGGAGGTAGATAACAATGAAATTACTTGTTGAAATTGTAGTCAAACGGAAAAAGGGTGTTTCTGACCCCGAGGGAAATACGATTTCTGAGGCTCTCCAAAGACTTGGATATGATTCTATCGATAAAGTCAGAACGGCTAAACTTTTTTCAATCGAAATCGATGCAGATAATCTCGCAGATGCCAAAAAAACAGTCATGGAAATCGCTGACAAGGTTCTGGCTAATCCGGTAATAGAAAATTTTTCAATTATCGATATCGAGGAAATGAATTGAATATACGAGTTCTAAAAATATTTATTATTTTACTATTTTCGATTGCTGTTGTGCAGGCGAATGAATTTGTTATCGTGCGTGGAGAAACATTATTTGTCGCAAAAAGTTCTACCCGTGCTCACGAAATCGAACATATCGTCGGTTCTATTATCGAAAGTGGCACCGGAAATTCACAAAATGTTTTTGTAGAAAAAACAGATTCTGGCTGGTGCATAGGATATGACACCTTGATTTTAATGTGTTTTCCTGTTTCACTCGGCGATTCTGCTGAAATTTTGTCACAAAATACCTGCCATAAACTTTCTATGCTCATAGATAATCCACCTAAAAAATCGCAACTCGGATGGAATGAACTTCTGAAACTGCTGTTAGCATTGCTTTCACCGATTATTTTCGTCATTATAATTTTGCTAATCAATAAAATCGTCAAGAAAATTATTCATTATTTTCTCTATCAAGAAGGGAAACTAATCAAGGGTATTAAAATTGGAAAATTTACGATATTGCCCGCAAGAGATGAACTAATGCTTACTATAACTATAGTTCGCTGGATAAGAAATATTTTAGCGATTATTCTATTTTATGTAATGCTGTTATTTATATTTCATCTTTATCCGGCGACACAAGAAATTACCGATAAAGCGATATTGCTAAGTTTCAAATTTCTCGGAAATGTCGGTATTGTCGCACTTAAAGTATTGGGATATGCAGTCGGTGCGTTTGCATTTTACTTGATAGCTTGTATTGTGATGAAGATAATCGACCTTCTATTTCGTCATTATCTGCAAAATCCAGATAGCACATTGCCAGCGGATGTCATTTTGAATTTTCGCACTATATTGAAAATATTTATTAGTATTTTATTTGTTCTCGGTTTCATCGCAATAATTCCAAAATACGGCTACATTATCGCATTGGTGGGTTTATTTATTTTATTAGCTGTTTTGGGTATTTCATTTATTCCAATTCTTAAACAATATATCACCGCCTATACTTTTCATAAAAAAGGATTACTTTCTGTCGGCGATAAAATATTTTACAAAGACCGATGGTGGATTGTATCTGAAACTTCATCGCTTTTTCTGAAACTACAAAGTCTTTCTGATGATGAGATTGCGATAATTTCTATCGAGGATATTTTATCGGGCGGATTCAGTATTCGACAGAAACAGCGAGAAACCGACTCGAATGTATCTGAAAATGATAACTCGGTTTCAAATAATAACAAAAATATCGATATAACTGAATAAAAAATTGACAAATTTTTAATCGAACTGTTTTTTGAAAAATTTGAATTAAATTCATAAAAAAAGGAGACAAAATGAAAAAGCGATTTGTTGTTATACTCGTTATTTTCCTAATCGCAGGACTCGCGGTATCCGAACAGGTGAAACAAAAATTCGGTGTCGGTATCGGTGCCGGTATACAAAGAACTCTCAATGGAGATGTATTTCTCACCACAGGAACGGCATATTCGGGAAATCTTAAATTCGGGTTAACAAACGACCTCGAAATAGGACTCAATTTCACTTATGAATACAATTTTATCGCAGACAATATGGACAGCGGTTATTTTTGCCCGATTTCATATCCCGGTGCTCACGACAATATTATTTACCCATGGCGAAAACTAAGACTTTGGCCCACAACAAACGAACAACGCGATCAGCCATATTCTGAAAAAATCGAATGGCGAACTATGATTATAAGTGACCGTTCGACAATTCTTCCTATAAAATTTACTTATACGCCAATCGAAATATTTTTAAAATTCCGTTCACTATCCAAGACAATTTTTAATCCATATATCATCGGTGGATTTGGAATGATTATGTGGAAAGCTCAGGATGACAATGGAAACGACCTCGATATATATTGGTTCAACGATTATTACAGCGATAGTGCGCACATTCCCGCTGGTGGCGAATGGAAAGCATTTAAGGCAAATCAGCTTACCGCGATGCTTTCGATTGGTTTCGAGATTTTCCCAATCAGCAATGTCGGTATCGATGTCGGCATGCGCGGAAGATACCTTTTCCCGAACGAGTTCACCGACCAGGTATTGGACACGATTCGCGGCGATGTGCAAGTTATGGCTAATCTTAATTTTTACTATGGCGGTGTTAGAGACAGCGATAAGGACGGTGTTGTCGATAGCAAGGATAAATGTCCCGATACACCGTTCGGAGCAACTGTCGATGAATTCGGCTGCCCGATAGATTCCGACCAGGATGGTGTCCCCGATGGATTGGATATGTGTCCAAATACACCTAATGGTGCGATGGTCGATGCTACCGGCTGTCCATCCGACGAGGATGGCGATGGCGTCTACGATGGTCTCGACAAATGCCCTGGAACTCCTTATGGCGCTCAGGTCGACCAGAAAACAGGTTGCCCACTCGATGGCGATGGCGATGGCGTCTCTGATTTCGAGGATGCCTGCCCGAATACTCCTAAGGGCGCTTATGTAGATGCCAATGGATGCCCATTCGATGGCGATATGGATGGTGTCTACGACGGTATCGACAAATGCCCGAATACCCCGATGGGAACTTCGGTGAACGAATTCGGCTGTGAACGAACGAAAGCCGATTCCGATGGCGATGGTGTCCCCGATGATAAAGACCGATGCCCTGGAACACCGACAGGAGCTATTGTCGATGCCACAGGTTGTGCAAAAGATGGCGATGGCGATGGTATATCAGATTATATCGATGCCTGCCCGAGAACTCCAAAAGGCGCGATTGTGGACCAAAATGGTTGCCCGCTCGATGGCGATGGCGATGGTGTCTATGACGGTATCGATAAATGCCCCAGCACTCCATTGGGTGCGAGAGTAGATTCACTCGGATGCTCCAAAGACGGTGACAACGATGGTGTTCCCGATGGAATCGACCAGTGTCCGAGAACTCCCGCACGAGCCGAGGTCGATATAAAGGGTTGTCCTAAGGATACCGATGGCGATGGAATTTACAATGGTATCGATAGATGCCCGAACACTCCAAAAGGCACAAAGGTCGATACAATAGGTTGTCCGAAAGCACCTAAATTGAAAAAGGGTGAATCGATTACTGTTAGAATCAATTTCGAGACTTGCTCGTGGGATATTTCATCCGAGGAATCGATTAAACTTCAAGATGCACTCAATATGCTCAGAGCATTCCCCAATATGGTAATCGTTGTCGAGGGACATACCGATAGCCGTTCTATCGGTGCAGGATGCAAACAAAAGGGTGTTAATGACAATGTGGACCTCTCGTTTAAGCGAGCCAATGCTGTCAGGGATTGGTTGATAAGCAACGGCATCGATGGTTCGAGAATTCAGGTTAAGGGCTATGGCAAGACGAAACCTGTCGAGACCAACGATACCGCCGATGGCAGAGCGAAAAACCGAAGAATCGAACTGCGATGTATCGAAAATTGTCCGGGCGAATAAATATTTAGTGCAGAGAGAATTTGTCTCGACGGAATATCCAATATCGAGATATACGATATAAGGGGAAATGTTCTAGAGAACAAGGGGCATCTGCCCCTTGCTATAGGACAAGATGCCGTTGCACCTTGTTCAGGGAACCGCACATTCATCTGGCGTCCCAATGAAACGAGCTCATCGGGGATATATCTTGTGAAAGCGCTGACAAAATATGGCTTGAATGGAACAAAATATATTATATATTTGAAATAAACAAGGAGGTATAAATGATTTCTCGCTATGCAAATTCTCAAATGACAAAAATCTGGAGCGATGACAATCGGTTCAAGAAATGGCTCAAAATCGAGCTTGCCGTTTGTGAGGCTCAGGCAGAACTCGGTAACATCCCGCAGGAAACTTATGATGAAATTGCCAAGAAGGCGGCATTTAAGTTGACAGCTATTAGAAAAGCGGAGGAAAAGAATAAGCATGAGTTAGTCGCTTTTCTCAATGTTATTCAAAAAAATATCGGTGATGATGCATCGAGATGGGTGCATTATGGCTTGACATCGTCTGATGTGATGGATACAGCATTGGCTATTCAGATTAAGGATGCCTCATCGATTATTAAAAAGGATATCGACGATTTTATGAGCACGATAAAATCTCTCGCAAATAAACACAGATATGTTCCCATAATTGGCAGAACTCACGGAGTTCACGCCGAACCGACTACACTCGGGCTGAAATTCGCCGCGTGGTTCGATGAAATGAAAAGGAATAAGGAAAATTTTGAATATGCTGTTGAAAATGCTCTCATCGGCAAGATTTCCGGTGCTGTGGGGAATTTTGCGAATATCGACCCCAAAGTCGGGGAAAAAGTGATGAAAAAGCTCGGTCTCAAACACGAACCCGCTCCAACTCAGATTGTTCACCGCGATAGATATGCGAGATTGATTGCGAGTATGGCTATTATGGCTGCGACAATCGAGAAAATTGCTACCGAAATCCGAAATCTTCAAAGAACCGAAATCGGCGAGATGGAAGAACCATTCGCGGCAAGTCAACAAGGTTCATCGGCGATGCCGCATAAACGAAATCCTGTCCAATGCGAACAGCTTTGCGGATTGTCGAGATTGATGCGTTCATATACTATACCCGCTATCGAAAATATGGTTCTTTGGCACGAGAGGGATATTTCGCATTCATCTGTCGAAAGAGTTATCATTCCCGATTCATTCACACTCGCAGATTATATGTTGAAAAAAATAACCTATATTCTTTCCGGTATAGTAATCCATCCCGATAAGATGATGAAAAATATCGAGATGAGCAAAGGTCTTATTTTCAGCCAAAGACTTTTACTAAAACTTATTAGGTCCGGTGTGCCGCGTGCTAAAGCTCATCTTATGATTCAAGGGAAAGTTATGTCGACTTACCGTAAGGGTGATAATTTTATGAAACAAATCGTCAAAGATGGCGAAATCAGACGATACATTTCTCTCGAGGAAATTCAGGCACTTTTCGACCTCGATGTATATATCAGATATGTGGACTATATTTTCAAAAAAGTGTTCACCAAGAAAAAGAAATAGAGTTTTTTCAGCGAAATGAATTTCCCCGAAAGGTCCTATAGGTCGGCTTTTTATCGAAGTGAAAAGATAAATGTTCAAGAAGAGACTGTGTGCCTATTATCCAATGGCGATGAAACGATTGTATATAAAAGTGTTTGGAATTGTTCAGGGTGTCGGTTTCAGATTTTTCGTTCTTCATAAAGCACGAGAATTAAATATCGCAGGTTTTGTTAGAAATCTCGCCGATGGTTCTGTTGAAATCGATGCTGTAGGCGAACCCGACGATGTCGAAAAATTTCTTATTCGAGTCAGGAAAGGTCCTCCGATTGGAAATGTATCGAGAATCGAGGTATCACCACTCGAACCCGGCAATGAATATCTCGATTTTGAAATCCGTTTTTAATAATATGCGAAAATATATATTTTTAATTATCGCTATTTCTGTTTTGGGAACGCTATTTTACTGGACTATTCTAAAAAAGCCCCAAATACCCGCTCAAAATGCCGATGAGTGGGTTATATATCGAGCGAGCAAAAACAACGATGTCAAAATTTATACTTCTCCACGACCAGCAAGAAAATTCATCCATTGGAATGGAAAATTATATATCGCAACGGCTGGAGGGCTTTTTCCATTCGAAAACGATGAATTACTTTCGCCACTCACTACCGCCGATGGTTTGCCATCTCATAATATTCGCGATGCTTTACATTATGGCTCGAATATCATAGTGGCTACCGATAATGGTTTTGCGATTATCGAACCGAATACGAGAATTACCTGTATCGAAAATGTTAAAAATCACGATTCCAATCGAATAAATGCTCTAACGGGCAATAGAAAAATTGTGCTGGCAACCGATTGCGGACTTTTCGCTTTCGATGGCGACAATATCGAAAAAATTGCCGATGGATGTTTCAAGAAAATCATCGAAATTTCCAGCGGATTCATTGCAGCAGATACATCTGGTTCGATTTATCGTATTTCGGGGAAAAACATCTCAAAAATCTGCACTATTTCCCGGAAAATTTCAGATATCACCTGTTATGAAAGCAATATTTTCGCTGCTACATCGCGGGGATGCTTAAAAATCGATTTCGATGGACATAATATAGACACAGTTCGCACAACCGAGCCGATGACTACTATGGTAAAATTTTTTGGCGAAACTTTGTTCGTTGCCGGTTTCTATGGATGCGATATTTTTGTGGACAATCATAAAATTCGCACTATCGGAATTCCGCAGCGATGGGGTGGTATCCGCGATATTGTGAATTTCGATGAGCGTTATCTATTCTGCGGCGATGGCGGAATTATCGACGATGCAGATAGACGATTAGATGAAAATTGTCTTCCGAGCAACAGAATCACCGCTATATGCAAATTCGATGGCGAAATTTGGGCAGGCACATTCTCATCGGGACTCGTTCATTTCGATAGTTTTAAATGGAAATCGAACAATTTCAGGATTTCGCCATTTATCAATTCACTTGCGACAGATGGTGCGGCATTATGGGTCGGCACAGATGATGGACTGGTGCGAATCGGAGAAAATGTTAGAATATTCGGAAAAAAACAGGGATTGAACTCGAATCATATAACATCGATTTTCTACGATGGTAAATATCTTTGGGTAACAACGAACCGTGGTGTATGCCGAAGTGAAAAATTCGGCTGGCGGCAATATTTTGTCAGCGATGGTCTTTGTGGAGACCATACATATTCGATATTTTCGCGGAATGACGATTGCTGGATTGCCACTTATGGCGGAGTATCGGAAATTTCATCTACTAAATCGCGGTGTTTTCGGCGAGCCGATGGTGCATTGAAAAACGATTGGGCAACCGCTGTTGCGATTTCATCAGATGGCGTTTTCATCGGAACTTATGGCGGAGGTATTTCACGATATACCGATGAACAGTGGAATTTTTACGAAAAAGATGTGATAATAAATCCCAATGCGGTTGCATTGTGGAATGAGAAACCTGTTTTCGGCACCGCCGGCGATGGCATTTTGCTCTGGGATGGTTTAAATTTCATTCATCTAACGAGAAAAAATTGCTTGCCATCCGATGAAATTCTTTCGATTTTTGCCGATGGCGATTATATTTGGGTCGGCACAACAAATGGTTTGTGTAAATTTGCACCGAAAATATAGAAAATGAACAAGAAATATGACATAGAATCGGCTATTCTGAAAAATTGTATCGTGGCGAAAGACACTATCGCAATGGAATTTCACGCACCGCAAATCGCACAAAATGTTTTACCCGGTCAATTTGTTATGGTCGAGACACCGACTAAATTTCTGCGAAGACCATTGTCGGTCGCAGGTGTCGATGGCAATAGAATTACTTTAATAATTCGCAAAGTCGGTGAAGGCACAAAAATTCTAACATCGCTGCGGCGGAATACCCGGCTAAAGATGCTCGGTCCACTCGGCAATTCATTTCCTAAAATCGATGGTAGGAAAATTCTCGTCGCAGGCGGAATCGGTATAGCACCGCTTTTGTTATATGCGAACTGTTTCCCAAAAAATTCCGATTTCGTCTATGGTGAGAAAAATAGCGAATATCTGCTCGATGAAAATTATCTTCCAAAAAATATTAAAATATCCACCGATGATGGTAGTCGGGGATTTGCAGGGAATGTCTGCGATTTATCGAGAACACTCGAACACGCACCGATACTCGCCTGTGGTCCCGAACCGATGCTTGCAGAAGTGATTAATATTGCGGCTGAATGGAATGTCCCCGCATTCGTTTCGCTCGAATCTCGTATGGCTTGCGGGTTCGGTGTCTGCAATGGCTGTGCAATCGAGACAACACAGGGATTTAAGAAAATCTGCACCGATGGACCTGTTTTCCCCGCAGAAATTCTAATATTTTCTATTTGAATCGATACAAATCGGCGTGAAAAATAAAAGAGACTGTCTTAAAATTCGCTATTCCGATTTGGTGTGATTTCGGTATTTAGCCGGCGAGTCGAGCTTCAAACGAAATCCCGATATGTCGGGAATGATTATATTCTCTCGTCGATTGAATTAAATTTTTCCCGGAAACGAATATTATACAATATTAGTTCGCATTTCGGACTGCATTTCCGCAGGTTGAATTTCCCTTTTATATATCCAGATATTCCCGAATGGTTTTCGCTGTCTGACAGATATAAGTCGCTGACGCATAAGTTCCAATAGAGCAAAAAAAGTCCCGACAAAAAATAAACCGCTGATTTTTTCCTGCTCGAAAAGTTCGATAAATTTAAGGTGAGTCTTTTGAGAAACTTTTTGCTTGATATATTCTATTCGCTCCTGAATATTTATTTTTTCTTCCGGCAGTAATTCGAAAACTCTATCGTGTTTTTTCAATACATCCCAGGCCGTTTTTATCAAATCGAAAAAATCGAGCGGCACAGTTATTAACATTGCTGGCGATGTTGGCGAAATAATTTTTCCCAAAGATATATGATTTTGCTCATCATTAAATTTTATTCGAAGATATTCACCGGCATTTTTGAATTGTTTATACTCTATCAAAACAGCGGTCAATTCTTCACGAGGATCCTCGATTGTGCCATCATCACGGGTTTTTTTCGGCAAAAGCATCCTCGATTTTATATTCAAAAGAACAGATGCCATATAAAGATATTCACCAGCGATTTCAAGATTCAGTTCCTGCATAAGGTCGAGATAGATAATGTATTGCTTCGTTACATACGCAATCGGAATGTCATAAATTTCTATTTCTTCTTTCTGGATAAGATATAGCAGCAAATCTAATGGACCTTCGAAATTTTCGAGTTTAATTTTACATCGAATGTCGAGTTTTCTCGTGCCCATAATCAATCTATCACAGGTGTTTTATATACTTCTTCATTTATAAACAAATCGACTATTTCGGGACAAAACTGTTTCCCTCGTTCCTCGTTGATAATATTAAGAACTCTCTCTATTGGAAGAGCTTTACGATATGGTCTATCGCTTGTCATCGCATCGAAAGCATCGATAAGGTTAAGAATTTTAACGGGAACAGGAATATTTTCTCCTTTTATGCCATCGGGGTAACCGAGACCATCCCATCTTTCATGATGCCATCGCACCATAGGAGCGATATCGGCAAAAAAACTGACCCTGGAGATGATTCGTTCACCGATTATAGGATGTTCCTGAATAATTTTATGTTCTTCCTCTGTCAATGGACCGGGCTTATCGAGTATCCTTTGGTCTATCGCAATTTTCCCGATATCGTGTAATAGCGCACCATATTCGATTCTTTCGATTTCCATTTCTTTGTATTCGAGTCTGCGAGCCATTTCCGAAGAAAGAATCCGCACTCTATTGGAATGACCTCGCATATAAGGGTCCTTTTCCTCGATAGCACTGGCAAGAATTTTAACCGTGTCCATATGAACCTCGCGCAAATGAGCTAATGCTCTGGCAAGTTCACGAGTGCGTTCGCGAACTTTATGCTCCAAATCCCGTTGATATTTTATATTCTCTTCTTGAAGTCGAATATTGCGCATAACTATATCTCGATATTGCACAGCACGGTGAACGGTCACCATAAGCTCCTCGCGTTTCACAGGTTTCACAAGATAATCGTAAGCACCCGATTTCATTATATTGACAGCGGTTTCGACATCGACGACACCTGTCAGCATAATCACGGGAATTGTCGGCGAATGCGTTTTTACATATTTTAAAACCTGCTCACCTGTTACATTCGGCATACGGATATCTGTTATTACAACATCCACATCGAGTGGACCGATAAGTTCCATCGCCTGTTTGCCATTATCGAGAGAAATGATATTATAGCCCGCTTTTTCGAGTTGAAGCGTAAGAACCTTTCTAATTCTCGAATCATCATCGATAACGACTATGGTTGCCGATTCGATGGAGACCGAATCTGTTTTGTTTTCGTTTGAATTCATAATCTAATCCTGCTTGGTAGGGAACTTAACAGTAAAAATAGTCCCATTATTTTTACTCGATTTAAAATCGATAGTCCCATTGTATTTATTTATAATTCTATATGAAATGTAAAGTCCAAGTCCTGTGCCTTCTCCGACAGGTTTGGTAGTGAAAAAGGGTTCGAATATATGCGCTCTATATTTCTCGGGGATCCCAGAACCTGTATCCGAGACTCTTATCTCTACAAAATCTCTTACTTGTAAGGTTGTTATCGTTAATTTTCCCTTATCTAATATAGAATCTGCCGCATTTGTAATTAAATTGACGAACACTTGTTGAAGTTCACTCGCACTGGCATTGATTTCCGTTAGTTCACCATAATCTTCCTCGATATCGATATTGTTGAGTTTCCCTAATCTTCTTATCATTTTGAGTGCATTTTGAATCGTAATATTCGGATTAACTGTGGATGCAGTCTCCATTCGCGATGAATAGGAATAACCCGCTAAATCCTTAACGATTTCAGCCGCTTCTCTGGAATATTCCACAATATCGTTCGCATATTCGTGAATTATCTTGACATCGTCTTCTTCTACAATAGTCTCGGCAAGACCGAGAATACCATAAAGTGGATTATTCAATTCGTGAGCGATTCCCGATGCAAGGATACCGATACCAGCAAGTTTTTCCGCTCGAATAAGATAATACTGTAAATTTTTCGTTTCGGTAACATCGAGTGCCATTAGAAGATAACTTTCAATCTCACCTGCAAAATTTTCAATAGGGACATTTACAACATAACCCCAAAATTCCTCGCCATCTTTCTGATGCATCAATACCTCACCCTTAAAAATGCCGTTTTGCCTTTGTTGAAGGACATTTTCAAGATTTTCACTCGGTGAGAACAAAAATGAAGTATCTTTACCGATAACTTCATCGATTTTAAAACTGAAAATATTTTCCGCAGCAGGATTGATATTAATTATCTTGTCATTTTCATCTGAAACAACGATAGCCACAGGTGAAAGATTGAAAACCTCGGCGAGAACAGCTTTGGATTTAGAAAAATAATTCTCAAATTCATCCTCCTCGATAAAAGCCACAGCATAATCGACAAAAAGCTCGACAGAACGAAGAGATTCTTCGGTGGGAATTTTGCTATCGATAGGGTCATCGACAGAAACCAAACCGACAACTTTACCACCAAAACCATAAAGTGGAATAAAAAGCATATCCTGCGGATGCCAGGCATCGGACTTTTCTTTTTCATCATTTGGAACCCAGCCTGTCGAGCGAATTTTATTGATAAATTCATCATCTATCGAATGAGAAATATAATAACATCTCCCGATTTTATATTGCTCGAATTCTTGTTTCATAAGGATTGTCTCGATTTCATGGAGTTTCATTCGGTGTGTTTCGAGATGTTTTCTCCCATCTTCGTCGATACCCCAATATGCCGCAGATTTTATTTCTTTTTTATCTCTATCGAACACATACAGGTGAACATAAGTCCATCCACACACACCGATTCCCTCGGCGATAAGAGCCATTTTTTCCTGAAATGTTCTTGCATTGCGCAGCCGCGAAACAATATCGAGAATTTTTATTATTACTTTATCCATAATCTAACCTCATTATATAATTTCAATTTTTTCGATGAATAGTTCGTTTCCACCTGTCCATTCGACATCGGAACTTCCACAATTTGGACATATTGCGATAATTTTGCTTATTTCAAAATCCTGTCCACATTCATTGCAATGTCCTGAAATCGGAACAATATCGAGGCAAAGTTCGGTATCCGCAAGCTGATTATGCTGTTTTTTCAACACATCGAAAGAAAAAAACAAGGCATCGGGCATAATAGCTTTTGCAATACCGGATTTAATCCATATTTTTTTTACTTTTTCCTCTCTGCCAGCTATCGTGGACATAACGACTTTGACAATTCCTTTTGCTATCGAATATTCGTGCATAATATTAAATAAAATCCAAAGTTCAAAATTCAAATCGGTCGATAATTATTAGCCAACCAGTAGGGGCAAGGTTTGCCTCGCTTTGTATAAATGTAAAATTATCGATGCAAAACAAACTCGACCGCACATCTATTAAGTGAACCTTCGGTTCTTTTTTAATTAAATGTGTAATTCCCACTTTTCCCCGGTGTTGCAAAAACTTCAATTTCTCAGCGTTGCAAGTAATTTCGACTTTCTCGGAATGGTCCCGACTTTATCGGGATTCAGAAAGACGCAACGCAAAGAAAACAGGCTAAGCCTGCACCCAAAGGGTGTTAGAATTTGGGTTCATAGTTTGCACCGAGCATGAAACCCAATCCTGCGGGGTATGCTTTGCCGGCGACATCGAATTTTATCCCTCCATCGACTCGAACCCCGAATTTAGTTCTAAAAAACATTCGCAATCCGAGCATAGACGATGCTCGATAACATTTTTTGGCTTCATCACCACCAAAGCGGTCGTTCATCGAAATGAAACCATCACCGCCGAACATAACACCGAAACCCTCGACAGGCATACCGCCGAGATAAAGCTGCAATCTGCCTTCATCTCCGGGGTCGTATTCACCGCCGGGGAAATAATGAATACTCTCATTTACAATATAGACCATTTCATCGATGTCTTTTTTGAACCTTAATCTATAGCCCGTTGAAATATCGCATAAAAATCCCATTTTCTCGGGATAATATGAGAAGAAAAATCCCATATCCAAATCGGTTTGACCCGTGCCTGTGGGCAATTTATTATTGCCGGGTTTGTCGTCGCCTGTTGCAAGTTTAACCGCTGTTCGAATTCCGAACCAGGGTTTTTGTGTTACAGTGGTTTTCAGCCATAAAGTCATATCGCCGATTCCTGAACCATCGAGCGTGTATGTATCGTATGAGATATCGGATTTAATTTTTCCCGATATCATCGGCACAGCCATTCCGAACTCGATTACATCGCCTGCACCGAAGGCGAATGTCGGAACTACCCACGATTCGGAATATTCTATATCATCGTCATCACGATTCCAGTCGTCGTCGAAAAATTCGGATGAAGAATAATTCCAGTAATATAATCCGATTTTCGGATGCAAATGTCTCGGCGGAATTCCAGTTTCTGTATAGTATAGATAATTAAATTTATCAAGGGGAGTTGTGCTAATAGGCAAAAAGGTCTGTGCGAAAATTGCACTGCAAAAAATTGAAATAAAAAAAGCGATTTTTAATAGATTTTTCATTTCTCCTCCTAATTTTGGATTTCATCTTTATGTGGAACAAAAAATCCAGGTGGAATCGGGTCGAAATCGGGTTGGCTAAGCATCATAGCCGCTATAATTTTCAATTCATCGACAGAAACTTCTTCGTCGTTAAACATCGATGTCCGCCAGATAATAGCCTCGATTTGGTCGAATGTCAGAACTTTTAGTCTATATAATCGA
The DNA here is from genome assembly GCA_021162205.1 of bacterium. Taxonomy (GTDB): domain Bacteria; phylum UBP14; class UBA6098; order B30-G16; family B30-G16; genus JAGGZE01. The sequence continues at coordinate 4,670 of JAGGZE010000032.1, read as the reverse complement.
ACGAAAAGTTTTTTTGAATCGGGAGTGAAATTCGATAATTCCTGTGAGGAAAATATTCGCACACTATCCTCTGAATGTCTATTTTCAATTTTTTCTCTAAAAACTAAAATAGCGTTCTCGATTTGTTTCCTCGAATAACCATTCTTTAGTAAATGTATCTGGACTTCCGGTGCATTGTCGGGCTTAACACCGTTTGCCATTTGTTCTGCGAAATATAAAATTATATCGACAAGTGCACTGTCCGCTATTTGAAAAACATTCATTTAACAATCACCTCTTATGATTTTATTTAACAAATATAAATAAAAAATCTAAATAGTCAAGATAATCTAAAATAATTATTACATAAAAATTTTTCCAAGATTTAATCTTGCCATATAAAAAATGTAATTTATCTTTAATAAGATTGTGCAGATTTATAAAAAAACGATAGGAAAGAAAACAATAAAAAAATTGAATACTTTCATATAAAATTTTAGGGGGGTATCGAAATGACAAGAATGGAGCAATTCAAAGAAATTATAGAAAAAGAACGGTTGGATGGTTTCCTCGTAACAAACCATACCGATATTCGTTATCTGACAGGATTTACCGGAGATGCCTGTATGCTTTGGGTGGAGAAAAGTAGAGCTATCTTCATAACAGATTTCCGATATGAAACACAATCGAAAAAGGAAGTCGAGAATAAAGCGGAAATATATATCATATCACCGAAGAAATCTTATTTCAGTATTCTCAAAGAGCAAAAAATTTTCGATGATAAAAAACTTGTCGGTTTCGATGAAAATGTCGTCAATTATGCTTTTTACAGGAGACTTGCTGGGATGTTTATGAATGTTAGTTGGATTCCATTGAAAAATCCTGTATCCGAACTTCGTGCAGTAAAAGATAACGAGGAAATAAACAAAATCGTTCAATCGGTCGAAATCGCTATCGAGTCGTTAGTCGATGCGTTGCCATTACTTCGTCCTGGAATAACCGAAAAAGAATTTTCCGCCGAATTGGAATATCGGATGAAACGCAAGGGTAGCGAAAAACCATCGTTCGAGACAATCGTTGCATCGGGTTGGCGAGCGGCATTGCCTCACGGAATCGCATCGGATAAAATCATAGAATCGGGCGAGATGGTAACTGTGGATTTCGGTGCAACCTATAATGGCTATGCATCGGATTTGACACGGACATTTTTCATCGGCAAACCCGATAATAAATTCATAAAGATATACGAAATAGTTCTCGAAGCTCAACTGACCGCAGCGAATAAAGCAAAGGCAGGTATGACGGGCAAGGAAATCGATGGTATCGCCCGGAAAATAATCGAGGATGCAGGATACGGTGAATATTTCGGGCATGGTCTCGGGCACGGAATCGGTTTAGTAGTTCACGACTCGCCGGGAGTTAATTCTCGAAGTGAAAAACCTATTCGGGAAAACAGTGTGATTACAATCGAACCTGGTATTTATATTCCCGATTGGGGCGGAGTCCGAATCGAGGATGATTTCATAGTGAAATCCGATGGCACAAAATGGTTGAGTTCCGAATTACCCAAAGAAATTTCAGATATAATAATCCCTGTGGGTTGATAGATAAAAAAAACATAAAATTTATGAGAACACAGTATTTCGATTTATTTATCTTTTGGGCATCATCGATTAAAAGAGGAAAATATGCTGACACAATTTTTCAAAATTTTTATTGCAGTTTTTTTAGCGGAGCTCGGCGACAAAACGCAACTCGCTGTGCTGGGATTTGCAGCATCTGTTAAACCTGGCATAGTATTCGCCGCCGCATCGACAGCTCTCGTAGTAATTACCGCAATTGGAGCAATTGTTGGAGCAACCGCTGGGAAATTTGTTCCACAAAAAATTGTAAATATTTCCGCAGGCATTTTGTTTGTCGCTATCGGCGCACTATATATTATCAAAGGTTTCAAATAATCTGCTATGTCATACTTTGTCGATAAAAATATCTGCATAGCTTGCTGGGGATGCCTGCAAATTTGCCCTGTGAATGCGATTGTTCAAAATGACAAATCCGCGGAAATTATCCCAAATATTTGTATCGACTGCGGAAAATGCGGAAATATATGCCCTATCGGTGCAATAAAAATTGGAATCGACACATCGAACAAAATATTACCCGATAATAATAGCGATAATTTATCATATGAAACAGTCGATAAAAATTTCGATATTGTGATAATCGGTGGCGGTCCCGCTGGACTTTCCGCTGGATATTTTGCGGCAAAATCGGGATTTTCTGTTGCAATTGTGGAGCGGCGACAAAAATTTGGGGAACCTGTCGCCTGCGCCGAGGGTATCAGTGTCGAGGGATTGACAAAAATATTTCCCGCAAATGATGAATGGATTTCATCGAAAATCGAGGCAGTAAAGATTTACACACCATCGAAAAGAATGCTATATATCGACCATCCCGATGCAGGTTTCGTTCTCGACCGACCAAAATTCGAATCGGCTCTCGCAAAAATGAATGTCGAACTCGGTGTTAAAATTTTTCAAAAATATTCTGTCAGAAAAATTTTAGGTGAAAGTGAAATCGATTCTATTTTAATCGAAAATGATGATAATTTGCTGGAATTAGTTGGAAAATACTACATCGGTGCCGATGGTATCGCTGGAATTTCTTCTCGATGGGCATTTCCCGAAAAGATTTTAGCCGATGAGGATTTCCACAGTTGCGCGCAAGTGCTGCTCGGAAGCGACGAAATATCTGGCAAGCCAGTCGCTGAATTCTGGTGGGGGAAAGATATCGCTCCCGGCGGATATATCTGGGTTTTCCCGAAAGGCAAAAATCGAGCCAATGTCGGTCTCGGTATCGTTCCTAAATTCGGCGATGGCAAATGCGCTAATGATTATCTCGAGCAGTTTTTACACACTCGTTTCAAAAATTTTAGAATAGTCGAACACCGAGATGGTATCGTGCCGACAACGAGACGATTTTCACCACTCGGTCGTGCAAATCTTTTACTTGTCGGTGATTGTGGAAAATTGACAAATGCGATTTCCGGTGGAGGATTGGATTCCGCATTATTCTCGGGGAAACTCGCCGCCGAGACTATCGCAGATTGCAAAAATTGTAATTTTTTGAAAATACTTAACGAATACGAGAAACGATGGCAAAAATCGAATGGTAGACTGCTCGATATATATGCAAAATTGCGTAAAGGTGTCTCGCGACTGACCGACAGCGAATTGGAAAAAATTGCCGATATTTTGGATAAAAAATTATCGGGCAAAGTCTGGTATGGTTTGGATATCCCCGCAATCGTATGGGAAATCGTAAAATCCAGCCCAAAACTTTTATCTATTGCGGGAAAATTTTTTGTGAATTATTTTTAACATTAAAGGAAATGATATGAAAAAAATTATTCTTATTATGATTTCATTTTCCGTGCTTTTTGCTATTCAGCCGCAGCGGATTGTTCATTGCCCTACTGCCGGTATCGCTGATAATGGGAAATTATTATTTTTCGTATCTGCATTTCCCGGCGATGGTCTTCGATGCGGCGCGACACTCGGACTATGGGATAGATTGCAAGCAGGTGTTTCATACGGAGCGATGAATATTGTGGGCAATGGCTCGGTGAAAGTCGATGGATACCCCGGTTTCGAGATGCGATTCCGAATTAAACACGAGGGAATTTCAACACCCGCTGTTGCGCTCGGTGTCGAAACTATTGGATTCGGCAAATATTTGTCAGATAGAAAACGATACGAGCATAAATCACGAGGAGCATTTATCGTAACCAGTAAAAACTGGAAAGTTCTATGGGGAAGTTTAGGAGCTCATATCGGAATGAACTATTCATTCGAGGAAAATTTCAGTCGTGGCTTTTCGACATATATCGGTATCGACAAAGATTTCAAAGATGCGGTCGGTTTCAAACTGGAATACGACCTCGCTATAGGCGATTGGAAAAAACCTTATGGAAATGGATATGGTTATTTATCGGCGGCAATTTGCGCATATTTCGGCGAATCATCCTATGTGACATTCGATTTTTTCGATATTTTGGGAAATGTCGTGGGCAAAGTTCCACCATCGAGAGAATTCTTTGTCTATTTTGGAGCAAAAATATTTTAATTGTAGAAAAAATCTCCCGACCTCGATATTTCATTTCAATAATTTTTTAAACACAGAAATAAAATTATGGGCTCTTTACCTACATGGTATCCACCCTGAGATTAAATTATTGAGTTGGTTTGGGGATTGGTTTATCTGTTAAACTTGTAATTTGTTGGCTGAGAATAATATACCAGCTTTCGCAGCGGGGACTGGCGTTTCGGCATTTTTTGGATTATATTTTGATTGAGCAGACATTGCAGGGAATTGTTTTACTTTTGTGGAACAAGGTCCCGACTTCATCGGGATTAAGAAAAAAGCAACGAACAGAAAACACCCGAAGGGGTGCAACAAGGAATGATTGCTTTGCAATCAGGGAAGTTGCACAAAGAAAACACCCGAAGGGGTGCAACAAGGAATGATTGCTTTGCAATCAGGGAAGTTGCACAAAGAAAACACCCGAAGGGGTGTAACAAGGAATGATTGCTTTGCAATCAGGGAAGTTGCACAAAGAAAACACCCGAAGGGGTGTAAAAACGCAAGATTTTGCGTCTCTACATTGTTCCTAAATACCACCTGCGTAAAGC
>JAGGZE010000090.1 GCA_021162205.1 bacterium | reverse complement strand
TTGTTCTCCTGCGTTGCAGCCATTACCGGCTTGGAATCGATTATAAATGTGTTTAGTGAAACGGTGCCTTTTGATTTATTCGAGATTTTTCACGATAAATGCTAAGCATAGCTCGACGAGAATAACCATCTCGACCGACACCGTAGCAAGCCATGAGGAAAAGTAAAGAATATTATTATCATAATATTATGAAACACAATAAGTTATAATTTTTATAGAAGACTTAAATTAGAATAAAAAGGAGGAATAAAATGTATGAGGAAATTTTACCACAATTGATAAACACGAACAATACTAAACTCGTTCTCCTCGTTCTCGATGGTCTTGGAGGAACGACGAATGCAGATGGAGTTACCGAACTCGAGGTAGCTCGAACACCCAATATGGATGCGCTGATTTCATCTGGTTCGGCGGGACTGCATCGTCCTGTGGGATATGGAATTACTCCTGGCAGCGGACCTGGTCATCTCGGACTTTTTGGATACAATCCGATTAAATATCAAATCGGGCGCGGGATACTCGAGGCATTCGGTGTAGATATGGAAGTCAATCCAGGTGACCTCGCTATGCGCGGGAATTTCTGCACAATGGAGAATGGTATTATCACAGACCGCCGCGCAGGAAGAATTTCAACCGACAAATGCAAAGAACTTGTGGAAAAATTAAAAAATAAAATTCAGCAAATCGAGGATATAAAAATCGATATTAAAGCCGGGCGTGAATATAGGTTCGCTGTTGTTTTGCGCGGGGATGCTCTTTCTGCAATGATATCCGATGCAGACCCTCAGACAATTGGGAAACGACCTATAAAGGCGATGCCACTTTCTCCAATCGCCGAGAAAACTGCTCGAATAGTGAATAAATTCATCGAGATGGCGACAGAAATTCTCGCCGAAGAATATCCCGCAAATACTGTGCTTCTGCGGGGATATTCAAAACTCGCCGACATTAAAACATCGACAGAAAAATATGGAATGCGCGCTGTATGTATCGCTGTGTATCCGATGTATCGTGGGCTAGCGAAAATAGTCGGAATGGATACTCCACAATTGCCCGGCGAAACTACCGAGGACGAATTCGAGACGGTGAAAAAAGTTTGGAACGATTACGATTTCTTTTTTGTGCATATCAAAAAAACCGATTCTTATGGTGAAGATGGCAATTTCGATGGCAAGGTTCGTAAAATCGAGGAGGTCGATGAGAAATTGCCGATGCTGCTCGATTTGAAACCCGATGTAATCGCTATTACAGGAGACCATTGCACGCCATCGGTTCATAAATCTCATAGCTGGCATCCTGTGCCGTTGCTTTTGAAAGGGAAATATACATTTGCCGACGATGCGAAAACTTTTTCAGAGCGCGAGTGTGCAAAGGGAATAATCGGGCATATCCCAGCCGAAGCTATAATCCTTTTGATGATGGCTGACGCTGGTAAATTGAAAAAATTCGGTGCATAAATTTTTCAAAGGAATCGAATATGCTAAACGATGGTTCGGTTAAAGAAACCGCAGATTTTCTTGCGAATAAATTCGGCAGACCGAAGATATTTTTTGTCCTCGGTTCGGGAGTCGATTTACGCTCGATGACTGCTGATTGTCGAAATGTTAAAAATATTTCTTTCGGTGAAATCCCAAATTTTCCTACCCCGACTGTCAAAGGTCATAATGGGAAAATAGTTTATGGCAAATTCGATGGCAAAATACCATTATATCTGATTTTCGGGCGAAAACATATTTACGAGGGCAGTGTCGAGGAAGCACTATTCATATCCAAGGTTATGGCTGAAATCGGTGCACAAATCGGTGTTTTCACATCGTCGATGGGAGCGGTTAGCGACAATATCGAACCCGGCGACCTCGTGCTGTTGAAAGATATTATCTCGCTCGGCGGAATATGGACAGCGAAATATTCTCAACTTTGCACGGTCGAATCGAAAAAATTTCATCCATTCGATGATAAAATCGGCAAGATGATTATCTCTGCTGGCGAAAAAAGTGGAATTTATATAAAAACTGGTATCGCTGCATTTTTAACTGGACCGACTTACGAAACACTCGCCACCGTGAATATGCTCGGAATTGCCGGTGCAGATATCGTGTCTATGTCTATGGCACCCGATGTTACCGCAGCGAACTCGGCAGGAATTCGATGTGTCGGAGTAGCATTGGTTACGAATAAATCGGGTGCGCATTCGAATCACGCAGAAGTTCTCGATTCTGCTAAAATTGCATCGAAAAAACTTGCAACGGCACTCGATGGTTTTATGAGAATACTTTGAACCACTGAACAATCGAAAATATTAGAACTATCGAGTCGGCCAAAAATTCGACATAACTGCCCTTGCGGATTATTCGGAATCCGACCAGTATAGCGAGAAACCACATCGAAACCGAACCGAGAATTATCCCGATGAAATTACTCGCACTTTTCGATATAATCAAAGTGAAAATACAGACGAATAATGGAACGAGTCCTAAGAAAACCGATGTTTTTTCTCCGAGTGCTGAAGTTATCGATTTTCGCTGAAGAATTCTATCGGTTTCCAACTCTTTCAATCCCATCGTAAGTCCTCGAAGAACACCGAACATCGTCAGTGGAATAAGCAAATTCAAATTCCAATTGCATCCATAAGCCCAGATGAGAACAATCCATAAACCTAAAATAGCGCTGTCCTTGATGAATGCTGGGAAAATGGTTTCAAGAATTGGAATTTTCCAATAAGCAAATGTTAATATTATAATGGCAATTGCAGTCGCACCGAGAAATTTATTCAGGGAAAACGACATTATCAAAGCGGTTGCAAACGAAATAATAGAGAGTGGATTCAAAATTTTTCTCGAATTTCTGACAAATCGAACTTTAGATGGGTCCATAAGCGCCAATCCCTGCCATTCTTTGTATTCATATACATTGAGGACGCTAAAAAGTATAAAAATAATAGTTAATCCATTCAATACTGGAAATCGAATGTTTAGTTGTGCGGCAATCACAGCGGCGAAACAACCTGCGGCGAACGATGCCCAAAAATTACTTCGCAAAATCACATAAGCCAAATATTTCATCCATTGCCATCGCCAGGGTGGCAAAAAATTTCGGTTCATCGATTCGAGTTTTTCGACAACCCTGTCGATAATCCAGTGTGGAGTCGATGCACCGGCGACTACTGCAACCTGCTCGATTTGCTCGAAATCATCTTGATTAAGCTCATCCACTGTCTCGACCCAAAATGTCGGTAGACCTGTTTGGGATGCAAGCTGGTATAAACGCTTTGTGTTGGCACTGTTTTTCCCACCGATTACAACGAACGCACCAGATTCTTTTGCGAGTTCGACGATTTCATCCTGACGATATGCGGTTTCCGAACAAAGTGTGTTGTTTATAACGACTTCATCGAATTTATTTTTTATCGCCTCGATTACATTTTCAAAAGTCTGTCTGTCCATAGTGGTTTGGACAACAACCGCAACTTTTTCCCAATCGGGTAATTTTTTTACCTGTTCGGGCGAATTCACAACCGCAGCATCACCTAACACCTCGCCCTCGATACCGATTACTTCGGAATGATTTTTATCGCCGATAATTATTATCGCATAACCATCGCTGGAATATTTTTTCGCCAATTTGTGAACGAAAGCGACTTTGGGACAAGTGGCATCGAAAATGCTGTATCCATCATGTTTCAATCGCCCTATTACATCGGGAGATACTCCATGTGAACGAATAACGACAATATCGCCCTCGTTTCCACGATTTTCAGGTTCGAGAAGTGTAATTCCCTTTTCGGTAAGCATCTCGATAGTTTGAGGATTGTGAATCAGCGGACCATAAGTGAAAATCCTGCGGTTGCGATGTTCGTCGGCAATGCGAAGAACAAGCTCGACAGCTCGTTTCACACCGACACAAAATCCCGCACTTTTTGCAACTTTAACTTTCATAATCGAATCGAAAAAAGATATTCCAAAAATTATTGATATGCTCATTATTGCAATATTTTCACATATTTCAAAATTATTTTTAATTTCAATAGTGAGATTTCACAAAATATATCAGGGAACCTTCGGTTCTTTCTATGGGCGACTTTTTTCTTAATCCCGATAAAATCGGGGTCTTTCAGAAGAGTGAAATTCATTGTCGCCGAGAAATTTTGATCAATCAGGTGCGACAACTCGGTTGTCAGAAAAGTTGCACAAAGAAAACACCTGAAAGGTGGTGAAATATTATTTTGATTAATCAGGCGTTGCAATGAATTTCGACTTTGTCGGAAGAAAAGCAATGCGAAGAAAACAGGCGAACGCCTGTCGCCGAACCATATCTGAACAAGGGGTATCTATCCCTTGTTCACAGGAAAGGGTCACTATTTTGTTTAGATTTCCAAGGGAATTAGAATAATTTCCATGGAAACTGAAATGATTTCTATGGAAATTATTGCAATTTCCAAGCAGACGGAACATATTTCCATGGAAAGCGAGGCAATTTCTAAGGAAATTATCGCAAAATATAAGGAAATGTCAACAAATGACAGGGAAAGCAAGGCAATTTCCTAAGAAATCAAGGCAAAATAATGGGTTAGAAAATGTAATTTGTTGGAATTATGAAAGATAGAGAAAAACAATTGATTGTAGGGGTTCAAAATTTTGAACCCTTACAACGACACCGCAATAAACAAACAGGAGGCATATCATGCGGAATGCGATAAAAACACCCGAACGGGTGCGATTTGCGGGTGAACCTTCGGTTCTTCTTAGGAGCGTATTCGATACGCCCCTACACGGTGCTTTTCAATTGGTTGAAATATTATTTTGGTTAATCGGGTGCAACAGGGAATTTCACTCTGGTGAAAGGAAAGTTGCACGATAAAAACAGGCGAATGCCTGGAAGGGGTGGGTGAGCGGGGTCGAACCGCCAACCTCCGGATCCACAGTCCAGCACTCTAACCAATTGAGCTACACCCACCATTCAATTTCATAACAATTTATTGGAATGATTTCGAGTGTCAAATCATTTTTTTTATAAATTCGATAATCGATTTTTTATCGATTGCAGAGAGACAGCGGATTTATTCGGTATTATCGCTATTTAATAATATCTTTGACACCTTTTATTACGAGCCATATTGCAATGATAGTAATAATAACATCCATATATGGAAATAGCTTAAATGTGAATTCATAAAAAATTGGAACATTCGATATTTTTGATGAAGCACCGACTGTTATCCAATAATTCAGCGATATTAAGGTTAAGACTATCCCAAAAACGAGATTTAATGCTTTCATAAATAATCTTTTCTAATTATAAATATTTAAGCTAAATTAGAAAGTATTCCAATTCAGCCCGATGCCTAATGAGAAGCCATCGATTGCAGCAATATATTGCATCGAATAGGAAATCTCTAATGGCAGGACAAATTTTCGATAGAATACTCCACCTAATGCTAATTTCCACTCATTCGATGGTGTCGGCGAACCTGTCTGGAAATCGAGTCCCGCTCGGAAACCTGCCCAATCGTTCGCAAGATATTGTCCACCTGCGCGGAAATGGAATCTATCTGCGACTTTATTTTCGACAGATAGTTCGAACCAGTTCGATGCACAATATTCGAAACCGATTCCCATAATAATCGAAGTCGGCAGTGAATTTTTGGTTTCAGCAGCGTCTTTCCAGATAATTCGACTCGTTACATTCCGCAGAAGCAAACCATATCGAATGAATGTATATTTTCCTGAAACACCCATATCGAAAGTATATCCTGTGCCGGCAATCGAATCGGCTTCGTATTGAGTGAGCAATTTGCTTGCGAACCCAGCGGAAAATTCATAGAAAGGACTTTTGCAGGCATCTTTCATCTTGCCGCGTGAAATTCCATAAGTTCCACCGAATGAATATGCTATATAATTATATCCGAATGTCGATGTTAAATTGCCGACATCGTCTCTGCCTGTTATCTCGCCTATCGAATGCTGCAGCATTCCAGCACCGATTCTGAAATTTCTCCACGGGATAATTCCAGCAATGGAATACCTTTGCACCGAAAGCGGATAACTTTCAAAAGATGCACCAGCACAAATAGCTTGCGAATTATATAGATTTGCGGGATTGATAAAAATTGCATCGGGTTCGGGATTAAAAGTATAGCAAGCTCCCGCGAATGCCGCCGATGATATCGATGGTGGCAGTTCGAGAAATACACCTGCATCGCCGCCGGGGACAGTGCAGTATGCCGATGAAAACATTGCCATCGTTAAAATAATTACCCCTATACAGAAAAATGTATTATGAAAATTTTTCATTTTCGCCTCGCCACGATTTTTGCGACTCCGTGTTCGCCCATAGTGCTTTCGATTACGACAAAATAGACACCGGGAGCAACAAATTTACCTCGCTGGTCCTTACCATCCCACAAAATATTTACACTTTCTGCCTGATGATTTTCGCCCGACACAATATCGTTCACAAGATTGTATCCTACATCGAAAATTTTTACTCCAACAATACCGCTTTGGCATAGTTTGAATGAAATAGTGATATTATCCTCGCCGAGAATGAACGGATTTGGATATGCGATAATATTTTCATTTGAAAGGCATTCTGTCGCAACAGCGGTGGTCTCGGCGCATTCCCAATTTATTTCCATCGGAGAATCGTATATCACAGAAAGTGTGTTGCCATCGCCATTTTGAAACAATATAGTATCGATTAAATCCTTTGTATAGTTCCAATTTTGCACCATATACCATTGTCCTGTCGATGCAAAGAACCTATTCGATACGATTTCAGTCGAATCTGAAACAGATATAGGCACAAACGATGTTTCAGATTTTATAATATTTTCTCCGATTACCCAGTTTTCGATTAGTTTCGCAGAAATTTTATTCACAGGGAAAATGTATGTTTCATAGGTATTGGGAGAAAGCCATATATTTTTAGAAAAATTCATATCGAATGCACGGTAGCCGATTTTAATGAAACCCGAATCGCCCCAGTTTGTTCCCCAACTATTTTTGAAAATCAAGTATTGCAAGCTGTCATCCCATCCGATACACAACAGAGCATGTCCGCCGACACTGGTTTCGTTAGAATCCGTCGAATCGGGAAGCCAAATATAATCGGATGAAACAGTGCCGAGACTGGCAAACGACGATAAGGCATCCATTCCTAAAAACATCGGGCTGACATATATCGCTTCCTTTATCGTCTGAATATTGAAATGAGTATTTACTATATCGACATCGAGGCGATAATTTTTTCTATAACTCGCATCGTCGCAAATAGAATCGCAGGGAAAATATATGTAAATATTCTGTAAGGTATCGTAAGGAAAACAATTCTCATCGACGATACCGTTTTGTTCGAGATAATCTGTCGGGAAATTACCACCATAACATCCATAGTAATCGGGATGGCAGGAAACGAGTTCCTGTTCCGAGAAGTCTATTGGAATCAATGGATAATTAGAATATATTCTGACAGCAGATTCGAATTGAGCGAGTGCTGCGAACGCCCAGCAGGAACCGCAAGTGCCTTGATTTTTGACCGATGTAATATAATTTACTCCGCCGACACTGCGCCAATCGAAATGGTCTGGCAAAGTAACAGTTCGATATAATAGCGGAAGTTCTTGGTTCACAAGTGAATCTGGAAATTTCTGCGGAATGAAACCCAATCCGTTAGATTCACCCAAAACCATAGCTAACATAAGTAAAATGACAGCTGCGATTATATATTTCATTTGTGACATCAGAGTAAATCCTCGATTATGTTCAAATGTGCATAATTAAATTAATTAGCGGGTGCCTCGATAAGTATATCGACATTGTTAAGCTTATATGGAGAATTGCTTAACGGTTCCGATGGGAAAAAACTGTATTCGGTTTCAGAATATAAAATTTCATTATTGATTAAACCATCGAGAAATAGTGAAATATTATCCGCAAGCTTTTTGAAATCTTCGCTGAAATAATATACATGAGGTTCACCCGAATCGGAGCCGTTTATCACACTCGAAACAAATATACTATCGTTCCATTCGGTTATTTTCTGTGCGACTTTACTGGCAAAACTCTGAGAAATATCGGCAGTTTTATCTGTAGATGTGTTAAGGACAATAACTCGCACTTTGCCTGCATTCTTTTGTTGCTGTTGTTGAGGTGTAATAATCATTCCACCAGGAGCGGGTGGCATCTGCGATGAACTCGATACGGGTGATGTATTGCCGAGAAGAGGCACAAGACGATATATATCGAAATCGCCATCCATATTCGAGCAGCAATATATATATTCCTTGCCATCGGCGGTTTTAGTCCAATCGGGCATAGTGATAATCGAGTTAGGCTCTAATGTCTCCTGAATTCTCGTGCCATCGAATATATTGATGACAAAAATATTCACAGGAGATGATGATTGCGGTCGTGCATAAGCATAAGCAATCCATTTGCCATCGGGAGACCAGGACGGAACAAATTCATCGCCCGGGTCGGATGTAATCTGTCTGAAATTCGTAAGACCTCTCTCCATCGTATAATCTGCTACAAAAATATCCCATCCAGTAGTTGGATTCCATGAACTGTATGCGATTAATTTACCATCGGGATTCCAGTGAGGATACAATCCAGGAATAGAATTTAGCACAACAGCCTGTCCAGCAGGTTGAATCGCAATCATAAAGTTTTTCATAACTGCGGCTGGTGGAGGCACATTGCCATATCGTGTCATCGGATAGCCAGGAAATGGAGACTGAAGATTCCCCGATGTAACAAATGCGACATCGCCATTTACGGATACATCGGGCATAATCGAAAAATTGTAATTATTCTGAATGAGTCTCGTCCCATTGGATGAATTGAACGGCACCGACCAAATTTCATAGGTTTCCGTTCCCGCAGCTATTGGGACGAGTCTTTCATAAATGACCTGAGAGCCATTGGGAAACCAACTCGGGTATTGATTATCTATTGGAACCCCCCCCGTTTGAGGACTTTGCCCAGTTGTGGCAAGCATAGAATTTTGCCCATCGGCAGTTGAAACTCTAATATTAGCAATTGGAAATGGACCATTAAATTTTAAGTCCACATAAGCCAATCTTTGACCATCGGGCGACACACGTGGACAAAGTTCGTTATCGGGGAAATCGGTAACTTTAAAAATTGCATTGCCCTGTGAAAATACAAGACAGCTCGCAATCAAAAGCGAAAGAAATATCTTTTTCATTTCAATCCTCCTATATAAAATTCAAAGTTCAAATCAGTCGATAGTAGAGGCAATATCTGCCTTGTCCATTATTAAATGAAAAATTATCAATTAAACTAAACACGGTATCATTTCCTTTATAATTCCGCTGTGCGAAAGGGAATCGTCGATTTCATCGGCAAGGAAATTCGCACAATAAAAACGGGCAAAGCCCGTTATTCATTCGCATCCTTCGGAAATTCGAACGATACATTTCTTCCGCAGGGCGTAATCGTCGAGCATGGCATTTTCAATTCGCCAGAACCTTTTAATTCTGGAGTTTTCTGCTCCGAACCCCATCCACCGAAATTTGAATTTCCACTTTTTGGATTCCAATATTTTCCACCTGTGTTTCCACCTGTCCAGCCGTAGTTCCCCGATGCCCAACCCGTTGTGCTTGTATATTTCGAGCAACCTGTGCAGGATGTGATTTCCTTTCGCAATTCATTAGCTGTGGCTTGCGAGAAAACCTCTTTCCAATTATCGATACATACACAGCCGAGAATAACGCATTTGGTGGCGACAATTGTTCCATAACTCACTTGAACGGAATATCTTCCTGCCTCGAGCTCCTGAATTGTTACGAGTTGTGTGCCAAATCTGACAGAGAATTGTTTCGATATATGAAATCCTTCGTTCCCATATACATCGACAGTGCCGAAATCCGACATATATGGAGCGATTGGGTCGGTTATTTTGACTTGAACTCTTAAATCGCAAACTTTATTCGGGGGTTTTGCTTTTTTTGAAACTGCGGATATTTTTCCAGCGCCAGAACCACCGCTCTTATGCCTTGTCAAGATAGACGATTGACTGCATCCTGAAATTAAAACCGCAATTTCTAAAACACATAACCCAAACAACCATTTGAACTTATGTGCCATCACCTTCTCCTATTTAGAAAGTCCCTTTAATAATATATTGAGAATTCTAACAGAAAAGTCAAGACAAAGTTTTCATTATTTTCATTTTTTATATACTTTATTGCTGAAAATAAAATCCCAAACTCGCTCCGATACCATATACCGCACAGATTTGCCGTTAATGATTCTTTTTCTTATCTCGGTGCTGGATAATTCGATTAAAGGATTGTTAAGTATCTCGACCGAAGAAATCACCTCATTATTTACGCATGTTAGGTCGATTCCTCGTCTTCTTAGTCCGATGATGCGATATTTTTTTAGAATTTCATTCCAACTTTTCCATAGTGTAAATTCTGCAATCGAATCCTCGCCGATTATCTGCACAAATTCATTATCGGGGAAATTTAGACTTATTTCATCGAGCAAATCGATTGTGTAAGATGGTCTGCGACTATGCACGAGGTCGATATCCGATGGACGAATGAATGCGTCGTTACCGCAGGCGAGTTTCACCATTTCATAGCGAATATCGGCTGGCGTTTTGTGCCTGTCGAGTTTATGCGGCGGGTCGAGTGCAGGAACGAGCCACACTTCATCCAATCCGATTTCATCGCGCACAAATTCTGCGAGTATCAGATGACCGATATGCGGCGGGTCGAATGTGCCGCCGAAAATTCCTATTTTCACACTATTCCTCCATCTCGCCGAGTTTATTGATTTTTGAAATTAAATCCGAGCATAAATTTTTCGTATTATCAGAATTTTTTTGAGCATTATAAATTTGCTTTTGAGTTTTTTCGGCACTTTCCTCGAGTTTATTAGCGGTAATCGCAATTCCCTCCAATCCTGCCACTATTTTTTTCGCTTTCTTACCGGCGATTTGCTGACGCATTGCAATTAATGTCAATTGTAAAAAATAATAAAACGAGTTCGGCGATGCGATTATCACCTTTTTGTTCTGTGCCTCGTGAATAATTCCCTGTTCATTTTCGAGAATGTGTGCGAAAATAGATTCGGCGGGAATATACATTATCGCAAAATTAACAGTGCCCGATTGCGGTAAAATATATTTCGATACCGCCTGAATATGATTGCGGATGTCTCTTCGGAAATCTTTTATCGCAATTTTTCGCTCATCGTCGCTTTGGGCATCGATGAATTTTCGATAA
Source organism: bacterium (assembly GCA_021162205.1). Classification (GTDB taxonomy): domain Bacteria; phylum UBP14; class UBA6098; order B30-G16; family B30-G16; genus JAGGZE01. The sequence goes on along the minus strand of JAGGZE010000090.1, from coordinate 33,950 downwards.
TTCACGATAGGGAATTTAGAATCGATAGGTATTTTCCCTTGTGCCGTTTCTATAATAGCATCGGGACGAATTCCAGTTGCCAAATGAGTATTCTGCAATGAGAACATATCTCTTGGAAGCACCTTGACCAACATATCTTCAAGAAATGTTTCGCCGATATTGCCTCGTGTTTTTGGTGCGAGTAGAAATTTTTGGAATTGCTCGATTTGGTCGCCGACTTTATTTATTGCACCCAGTTGACGATTCAGATTATCGAGTCTTTGCGAAACCTGTTCGGAAATCTTTTGCGCACCCTGCTGAATTTCTTTCGCAGTATCGAGAATAATTTTCTGCGAATCATCGCGTTTGCCCTTGTGTGAAACAATGGTGATGACCACAATAAGCAGTATTAAAATGATTAAAGCTAAAATTGAAATTATAATATCCATCGTTACTATCCTCGATTAATCGATTATTTAACTAACAATTCTCGACTTGTTGAAAGCTATTTAGTTCTCTACTTTGGATTTACGCAAAATCTTTCTTGTGATATTTCCGAGTAAAATACCTATTATAATAACAAGCACGAGTGGAATCCATCCGCCAAGAAGTTCCGCCATGCGAGGATAACCGCCGTAAGGTTTCTGTATAATGCCGATAACCGAAATCACGAGCAGAACGAGTGCAATAAGTGGAATCACAATTTTAACCGCAACATTCCACCATTTACCGATATGAACCAGCGAATGCTCATTAATTCGTTGTCGCAATCGTTCGGTATCGAAAAACCATCCTACAGCGATAGATTCGAGAAATGCCACTGTGAATAATCCGAAAAATGTCATATAATGGTCGACGAGGTCGAGCCAGTAAAGTCCTGCACGAGTAGTGAATAAAATTGCGATAATAAATGCTATTCCACCGACGATTAGGTTAATTTTTGTGCGATGGATTGCGAAAGTTTCCATAAAACCTGCGACAACGGCCTCGACAAGCGAAAATGCTGAATCTATTGCGAGTGTCAAAAGCATAATGAAAAATAGCACTCCCATAAGTGGTGCCAGCGGAAGATTATTGATAATCGCAGGATATGTTACGAAAGCGAGTTCTGGACCGCTTTTCATAACCTCGGAAACAGGGACACCCTGAATGTTTGCGTAATATCCGAGTGCGGAAAACACAGCGAATCCAGCGACAAATGCGGTTGCAGCATCTGCGAGACCGATTATGAATGCATTATTCACGATATCGGATTTCGGCGGCAAAAAACTGGCATAGGCAATCATCACACCGAAACCGACCGATAGCGAGAAAAATACCTGAGTGAATGCCGCCTGCCAAAGTTCGGGTTCGAGTAGTTGACTCCATACCGGCGTGAGATAATAGCGGATACCATCCATCGCACCATCGAGCGTGAATCCACCGATAACGAGTATTACAAGAATCAACCACGGCAGAGTTACTGTAACATATACGACTTTACTCACTGTGCGAGCACCTTTCCAGATAGAGAGAAGTATCCATATCCAGCAGATAATTAACCCGAGCAAAAGATATGGTTGTGGCGAACCGATTTTGAAAATGCCATCTGAAAGATTTAGCACATTAGAGTAAAAAAATGTTTTCGGGTCGTTGCCCCATGCGAGTGAAAACGAATGCACAAGATAGTTCGCCGACCACGACATCACGACCGAATAATAAGTCGTTATGATGAATCCTACGAAAATAGCGAACCATCCAAGCCATGCGAAATTTTTGTGAACTTTGCCCAATGCTGTAGGTGGCGAACCACCGATTCTCTGTCCGAGTGAAAATTCGAGTATCAAAAGTGGAATCCCTGCGATAAGCAGAGCGGCAAAATATGCGATTAGAAATGCTCCACCACCATATTTGTAACAGATATATGGAAATCGCCAGACATTGCCAAGTCCGATTGCCGAGCCGATTGCCGCCAACACAAATGCGGTTTTGCTATCCCAATAGACTTTTTCGCCGAATACCATTGCACCCCCTTATTAAAGAATTCAATGTAAAATTATCGATGTAAAATTATTTAACCACTAACTTTCAATGGAGCGTGGTCATTTTGTAATGTTTTCTAAATGAATAAAGGAACATATTCCTTCATTGAAATTTATAACTTTTCACTATTTTCCAAAGAAAAATATTAAATTGTAAAAAACAAGGCGATAAAATCGACACCGATTTCATCGGGATTCAGAAATCCGCCGATTATATTAAGCTCGATAAATTTATTTCATCGAAATATATCTTTTAAGGTCGAATACGGAAAATTTAGAAACAATTACGAAATAAATCTCATCGGTTAAATAACAATATCGCTTTACTTTTGAAATCGAAAGGTTATATTATTGTTTTAGAGGGATTTTGAAGGTTTTAATATTGTATAAAAAAATGCGGATTATTTTCGACTAAAAGTGTATATAAATATTTTATAGGAGATACTATGACAGAAAAAAACGAAAAGATATATTTCAATTCTAATAATGTTCTCATAACCGAAACGAAAGCGCTGCTTTCGGGGAAACCATATATGGTCGAGAACATTGTTTCCATATCGTTAGTTAAAAGTGTGAAAAAAGTTCGTGAAGCTCTCATTCTTTCAGCAATCGGAATTATATTGATTCTCATTGGACTCATTTCATCGGCATCGATTGTATCTATTCTCGGGCTTGTATTTGTTGCATTGGGAATTTTCAATTTTATCTGGGCTAATGTAAAGCCGATATATTACATAAAATTAAATTTTTCGGATAACAATATTATTGCATATTCATCCGAGGATAAGAAATTCACACAGGAAATAATAGATGCATTAAATCGGGCTATTTTAGATAAAGCCGATATACCTGTTTAATAGATTTGTTCGAAACGAGGTCGTTATGCACAATGCTGTAATTCTTTCCATAGGCGATGAACTTTTAAGGGGAAAAATTGTCGATACGAATTTCGCCTACCTTGCGAGGAAATTATATTTTTTAGGGATAAAGGTTTCAGTGCACCATACATTTTCCGATACCGAAGAATGGGTTTGTGCTGGAATCGACAGTGCTGTCGAAATGGCGGAGATAATCTTTATCACAGGTGGTCTCGGACCGACTCGCGACGATACCACAAGAAATGGACTCGCTCGTTTTCTCGGTAAGGATTTGGTTCTAAATCAGCGTATCGCTCAAAAAATCCGCGAATTTTTCCGCAAGCGAAATCTCGAAATGCCGGAGAATAACCTCGTTCAGGCATATCTTCCCGATGGTGCGGTTCCAATCGAAAACGATGAAGGCACTGCTCCCGGTATTTTTGTCAATTATCATTCTAAATTGATTTTTCTTCTGCCTGGACCGCCCAGCGAAATGATGACCGTATTCAAATCTGTTCGATTGATTTTGCAAAAGGAACTCGATTTGAAACCGAAATCCTATGCCACATTCAGAACAATAGGGATTCCCGAATCGCTTATCGCCGAATGGGTGGGAAAAATGACTTTGCCCGATTCCATCGATACCGCATTCTATCCATCTTTGATGGGTGTCGATTTATATATATCATCAGACAATCCCGACGATGTCGAATCCGCTGAAAATATTCTATCTGAAAAACTGAGTCCATATACTTTCGCAAGAGATGAGGGCAGAAAAATCGAGGCTGTAATCGGCGAGATACTTCGTCGACGAAATGAAACACTATCGGTTGCTGAATCCTGCACCGGCGGAATGCTTGCATCTAAAATTGTCGATATACCGGGCAGCTCGGATTATTTTCTCGGCGGAATCGTATCCTATGCTAACTCGGCGAAATTGAACATTTTAGGTATCGATGAAAAAACTTTATCGAAATATGGTGCTGTTAGCAGGCAAATCGCCGAGCAAATGTCTTTCGGTGCAAAATCGAAATTCGATACAGATTACGGTATTGGAATTACAGGAATCGCGGGACCCTCTTCCGAAACATCGAAGAAACCTGTTGGACTCGTATATGTCGCTCTATCCACACGGGAACGAAATTATGTCCGCAAATACAATTTCTTCGGCGGTCGAAATGCTATTCGCACAAGAAGTGTATCGGCGGGACTTAATGTGCTTTGGTGCGCATTGCAATTTGGTGATATCGAAAAATATCCTTTCGAGGATGGCGGCGAATTCTGCTAATCGCTATCTTGTTTCGAGATAAGCTTTCTCGATTAGTTCGTCCGAATCGACAATGTAAGAACTCGGGCAGCCCACGACATCGCAAAATGCTATCCCGTTTGTAATATCGAATTTCTCATCGAGCGAAAGACCTATAATGTCGCCATTTTCGCAATATTCACAGTGCTGAATAATCGGCAATTTCTCACCGCATTCGGGACAAAATATATCTAATTTTTCACCATTTTGTGGTTTTATTCCAATATAAACGATAGATTGGTCGCCGAATATGGGAGAAAGCACCATTTCGCCTTCATCGCCATTTGGACGGCTGATTTTCAATCTAATTCCAGCAAATCCATTGAAATTCACATATTCATCGATTAGATTATGCCCATTGGGGCAGAAAGCTTTTCTTACGATTATACATTCATTTTTATTCGTCTCGGCAATTTCACGCTCACGGCGAATCTCACGAGGGTCGGGGATAATCATAAATCCCTTATCATCGAATCGATAACCCATTTTCTTTTCTCCTTGAAAATATTAAATTTTATATAATTCGCATCAAAATTATCAAAATTATCAAATTTCATCGCCATTTGTTTCTCCTTCTGGTTGTCGCTGTGGGAGAGAGTGTTTATATGATTTTACATCAATTTTATATCTTATGAATTTTTAATCTTCTTATAAAACATTCCTACCAATTGGGAAGGTAGTTGCTCTATTTCGTTTTCTTTTCCTTCTTCCATGAGCAGAACTGCACAAATCGATGCGAAGTATGATTGCCCTAATCGAGTACCCAACGATGCAAAAAGCAAGAATTTGCTAATGTCTATTTCACCACGATAGACATTTTGTCCAACACTTTTATAGACTATTTTTTCTGCTTCTGGATTGTTCCAAATATTATCATGAGCAATTGCATTTCTCAGTTTGGGATTGCAAATGTGAAAAATTTGTGCGAAAATTCCTTCATCACCATCTGTGAGTTTATAAAGTTCTTCCATCTTTGAGCCATAAGTGTTTTTAAATACATTTTTATTTAGAGTTTTACCATTAATACATCTCCAACATATAATCAAGAATCCAAATAATCCATTGATAAATTCTTGATAGGCACGAGTTAATGTCTTGGACTGTTGCCACACTAAGTTATAGTTATTTGAATGTGCAACTGCTTGAAAAGCAAAAGAAGCTTCGGTAAGAGATTGCCATTTGCTAAAGAGCTTTGACTCATCAATCCCAGGAAAGTCAAAGAATAGTGATTTCAGGAAACTATGTGCTATCTCTTTATCTTTCTTTTTTGTTTCTAAGTAAGTTGCAATAAAGGATTTACATAAAATAAAGGTATAATCGATGATATTTTGTTCCAATTCACTTGGGTTCGGCTTAAACAAGTCATTGATGTACTTAATTGCACTTTTATTCCATTCATCAAAGGATTCATATTCCTCAAATGATTCTTGAACCCTTTGTCCATACGAACCATCGCTTCCAGATTTAAGATATTGCTCTAATTGTATCTTTAATTCAGTATCCATTATCCATTTTCCCCTCCTATTTCATTTTCTCTTCCCAAAATTTACACCACCCGCTTTTCTTTCGCAAGAAAAATTCCAATTAATCTGAGAGCGGGTTTTGGAGTGTGAAAGAAAGCCAGAATCGCGGAATGAAGGAGAAAAGGATGGCGCAATTCAGGATTTCATTTCTTTCGATAGACTTTTGCCCGATTATCGATTGCCTCGATATAGATGGTCTTGTTCTCGTCATATATCTCGAAAATAATCCGCAACTTTCGGTATCGAATGCGATAGTATCCTTTCCAGATTCCCTTCAAAGACTTCACATCGGGAACATAAGCTTTTCCTTCACGGGCGGTTATAAACTGCGTAATCTTGTCGATAATGGCATCGAGGATTTCATGTTTTTGTGCAAACTTTAGAACCTTTGGCGAAAATTCGATACTCCAATTCACGTTTGCACCGTAACGGAATGTGCGACATCCTTCTCGCCGGGTTTGCCATGAATGCGCTCGATTTCTTGCATCTCCTCATCGGAGACTTCGGGAATGTGGGCAAGGAATAGTTTGTATTCCTCTTCCTCGATGGCTTCTTTCACGGCTTTTTTGATGAGTGTATATAATGTTGTCTGGTCTATTGCGATTTGCATTGTTTTATCCTTATGAAATGAAGTTGAATTTCATATCATCGAATAAGATAGGGATTATTTATGAGATGTCAAATTATTTTTGAGAAAATTTTAGGGAAACAGAATCGGCGCGGACACGCTTCGGGTGTTTTCAGGGCAACTTTCCTCGATTTCGTCGATTCCCTGTTGCCTATTCGGATGTTTTCATGGCGGATTAACTTGGATTTACGAACCGAACGGTTGAAACCACACACTGAATTTTTGTCAAATCCGCCTTGTTTACAATGGTCAGCGAGTCGAATATCTCGATAAAGTCGGGGGTAATTCATTTCCTCGATGAAAAGAGACGCAGAAAACAGTTTCTGAACCAGTGATATAACTGATTGAATGATGAAATGATGTGAAATAATTAATCTTTAGTAACTATTTTCCGAAAAGCGAAGCGATTAATTCCCATTTTGTTATCTGAAAATGATGGGCAATTTCGAGAATTATCGAGTTCAATGTTCCAACTTTCAATTCTCGTTCGGCTGGAATTGTAATGGAGTGAACACCTTCTTGCTCGGTTCTAATCTTGATATGACTGCCTGTTTGATGAATCACAGAGTAACCGAATTTTTCGAGCACTATAATTAATTCTCTGCTCGATAAGTCTCTGGGAATTTTCATACTGCCATAACCTCATCTCTGACAAAGTGAAGCCGAATCATTTGTGGTAATGTTTTGAAATGGCATCGAACGGCATCGTCTATCATTTCCTTGAGTTCATCGATTGTTTCTGCCTGAGTAAAAATAGGGAAGCCCATCGCTTTCGCATTATAGCCACCTTCGATATCTTCCTCGACAAGAAAGATAATTTCGTTATTATAAGTTTGGTTTTGCATTTTACCTCCGTATTGTAATTTTCCTTCCTCTCAATCTACCTTCCCGTCCACCTTTTCGCAAGAAAAATTCTCATTATTCTGAGAGCGTATTTTGGAGTGTGAAAGAACATCTCATTTTCGGGTGCAAGTTTGTGCGATTACCGCTCAAATGCGTAACTTGTCCCGATTAGTCGAGATGGTTATTGACTTCCTACACACGAACCGCGACCTCCTACGAACGATTTGCGGCTTCGTAGATGTGAATTTCGAGTAAATGTTTGCCATGCCAAATCATTATTTCAGTAGAACCATCTTCTTCATAGCGGTGAAATCGCCCGCCCGCAATCGGTATAAATAGACACCCGATGGCACATTTTCGCCGAAATCATTCGTGCCATCCCAGATGATTTTGTGCCATCCAGAATCGAACTCGTTTGCGGCAAGATTTCGGACAACTCGCCCCGAAATATCGAGTATATCGAGCGATACCTCGCATCTATCGGGGATACCGAATCCGATTGCAGTGGCGGAATTGAATGGATTTGGAGTGTTTTTGATAAGTCTATATCGGTCGGGTTTCGTTTGCTCAGATGCATCTAATGCGAATGCTGAAACCGTTATATTAAATGTCCTGCTGCCATCGTGAGCGAATGTATAATGGTCGGTCGAACACATATCTATATGTGTGCCAGTTCGCATATCTAACAGGTCGAAATCGAAATTAGCACCGATTTGATTCAGTCCCTGCGAGCAATCGAAATCGTCGGGTTCATGGTCGCTATTCCAGTGAATAGTGACTGTTTCACCATCGGTGATATTGTCGATAGCGAATGTCCATATTTTCGATTCGCCGATTTCCAATGTGCGACGGACATCGCGCATCAATTTATCGCTATTATTTATGAAATGGACGATATTATTTTTACCGATTGGATTCGGCGGAATTTCGGCATCGTATCTATCGCCGAAATCGTCGTCTGCATCGGCTCGTGTGCCGAGATAGTTCCATTTCGCTGTATCATCCGATGCAAAAACATCGAACCTAAATGTGAAATCGGGCAAATCGGAATTTATAGCATTCATTTTTGCCATCACCGGTATAAACGAATTAGTTCCAATCGGCAGAACTCCTGTCATATCGGGATATACCACTACGAAAAATCCCGTGTATGGTTGAATAAATCTGCTGGCACCGGCTGGAAAACCCGGGCTATAACTTCCCCATCCAGCTCCTGTTAGTGTATAATATATCGGCATAAGACCTGAAAATCCCGAGCCGTTCACGATTTGGTTCCAGTCGATTGCATAATTTACAGGATTGCCGACAAGATACCATCCAGGATATAGCGATGTCTCGTAATACGGCATCGTAATCGTGTAGGCATCGTAATATGGCACGCCGGGGATATCGAAATATGTATTATTGTGCCATGCAAACAGGAAATAGCCATTATTGCGAGCGAAAGTATCCGGCACAACATACATTCCTCTTTCGGGGTCCCAAGCATAAATATTTGTATGCGTGGGTTCATTAAAAAATGGGACTATATCATCGGAAAGCATCGTATATGGGTCATTCGAATTGGGCTGCACAGGCACCGAAATTAAGTTCCATCCGAAATTCAGCGATTTCGATACGACTATATTCAATGGATATTCGAGCGGCTCGCTGAAACTGTAATCGTCTGTCACCGTGGAAATACTCAATGTGCAGGGATAAATACCAGCTGGTGTGCTCGCACCTGTGAAAATCGCTATTTGTCCCGATTCACCACCTGCGATTTCCAACGAATGCGGATATATTCCAACACCGACCGGATATGCTCCCGCTAAAAGATTCCCGATTGCATATATTTGGTATCTTCCCGATACGGTATTATAAAATACTCCCCACAGTTTATGGTCATAGCTTATGTCGAGACTATGTATTTCATAATCTGAGAATATATCGGTTTGAGAAATAATTCTGATGTTCGAGCTATTGCAATCGGGGTCGAGTTCGGCGAGAATACCGTATAAAACCGAGCCGTAAGCCCAAATGGTTCTTCTTTGCGGGTCGAATGCGAGACCATAAATTTTTTCATAATTTCCGCCAGATGGCTGAAAAACCTGCCAGCTGCATATCGAATCGCCCGGTATAGTCCAGCTTTTACCTGCGACTTTCCAGATTTTTCCGAGAGTATCGCCGAGATAAAATACATCGCCAGCGAGGTCGTATGCGAGTCCCCAGACAAGCACATCGGGATTGTCCCAGCCGGAACCGACTGGCGCGACTATCGAATCGACTACCACACCAGTATTCGCATCCCATGCATATATCGTGTGAGCTTCGGGAACTGTCTGCCACATATATTGTCCATCGTAAGCCATATCCCCCGGTAGATTTGTAAATCCCGTATATGACAATGTAGAATGCAAAACACCTGTTCGCATACCATCGAGATTAAATTGGACATTAAAACGATTCCCCGATACAAAATTCACCGATGTTATCCAGTAATCGAAACCTGTAATTTTGCCCCTGCAACCGATAGCCATAGGGGTAGATATCGATGAAACGCCCGTTATATCTATGCTATCTATGATTGCGAGTTCGGGAAACGATGTTGTATCGTCGATTAAATCGGCAAAAATATCGATTGTATCATCGGTAGGATTTGTGATGGTAAGATACAAAGTGTCATTTGTTCCATAATTAAAATCCCATTCGGGATAATCATCCCCCGTCGGTTCGATACCGATTCGAGTGAGCGGAATATTTTCGATAACCGTATCGCCCTTGCCGACTATAGTAGGCACGAGAGTCGGAATAAAACCTGAAGCATCCCCCTCGATGTCATAATTCCCAACTACAACATTGTTTAATCGATAGAATCCGGTGCCATCGCTTTCGCCTTCGGTTCCCCCGGCAATAATTATGGCATCGCTTATTCCAGCGTAATCTGCGCTATTATATACATAACCCTGAATGATGCCATACGAATGATTTAGATTAACTACAAATACATCGTCGAGATACCATCCCGAATATGTCGTGGAATTATCACTGACGAAAACAAAACCGATATCGGTTGCATTAGTCGAATTCAAATTCACGCTATCCTGAATCCATCCGCCCGATGAACCTGTGAATCCAGAATCGGACAGTGTATGAACCGAATCGTCATAGCCATCGACAGGATGAGCCAATAACCATGTTTTGCCATAATCTTCGGAATATAATATTTGTCCGCCATCGGCACTATTTTCAGTCTCGTAGTAATGCCAGAATTTCACCATTGTCGGAATCGTCGGGAACACGAGAAAACCATTCGCATCGTTTGGATATTCGGAATTCAGCATCGTTCCCCACATACGAGTTCCAGAATGAGCCGAAAATGGAGGATTTGCAAGCGGTGGAATTGTAGAATACGAGAATGAATTTATATCGAATTCACCACATTGCCATACACCTGTTGCTATTCCTGGTTCATCGGTAAATTCAAAATCGGCGATATACTTATTGGGAGCGGTAATTGGAGTGACAAATAATGTATCCAAAAAGATTGTTTCACCTTCGGCGATATTGAATAAAGGTGAAGCATCGTAATTGTATCCTGGAAGTCTTCCTCGAACAAAATACTGCCCCGGTGGAACTCCAAGAAATTCATAAAATCCATTCGTTCGTGAATAAACTGTGAGGTCGGAATTTATAAGTTCGATATATAACCCCGAATCCCCCGGTGCAGGTGTTCCACGCAAATCGGCGGTTCCCTGAACCACGCAAGCTGTCCCAAAATACAACGGCGGAGTAGATGTAAATTTAATTGCCCTTCCATTTTCGATTCCAGCGGCATCACTGGAATAGACATAATCGTAAAGATAAGTTGTTCCAAGTTCACCCGTTTCATTCTCGACACCGACTGTGCAGTGATATAAAACCGTGTCATCGTTAAGTTCTTTGTATCTTATAATAATTTCGCCATTATTGCCCGGTTCGGAACAAATAGATGGACTTATTAAAATAATTTCCATCGTAATCACATTATCGAGAATTCCACCGCCGGGATAAATCCAGGCGACAGTATCGTATAGAACGATAAAAGTATCGTCGTCGCTGTCATATATCCAGACATCGCCGCCATTTGTAGCGGTTGCAAGAAATTCAGCCCACATTCCAGCGATTAAACCATTGGGACCGGTAACGATAGGGTCGGGAAAATTTTGATTATCTTTAGGGTCGAATATTGTGCCGAGTCCACCGAATCTTAAAAATCCCGACATATGCACGAACACCGTATCGTAATCGATTCCGTAAAATCTGAATGTGAACGGTAAAGCGATAGCAGAATCATCGATGGCAAGTGTCCACGAGTCATCTATCCGATACGCTCCCATCGTCTCGATATCGACCCATGCCGTATCGGGTCTTTCAGGGTCGGAATCGGTATTATCGAATGCATAATATTCGCCCTGAACAATGAATTCGAATGTATCGGTGCTGTCCACACTCGGGTCGGCAAAATAAGAATCTCTCGCATAGAAAAAATACCGTATTCGACTCCAAACGGGTTGTATCGGAATCGAACCCGCCCATAAACCCACTCTATCGGGGTCGGAACCGGTATAATTCATCGCTACGCAAGTAAACGAATCTGTCGAATCCACATCATAACAGACATAAGCGCTGTCCAATCCTGTCATATCGTAGATATAGATTGTTTCTGGAAATGCAGCATAATAATACGGCATTCCCGCACGATAATAAGAATCGTGAGTAATCTCGGGTGGAACAGGTTCCGACATATATTGAACGATGCGAACATTATCGATATACCAATAATTGCCATATCGATGGTTATACCAAAATGCGATTTTTTCATTTCCTGTAAATGGTCCAGCGGTCTCGATATGAATCGTGGTATCTCCAAGCTGGTCGTCGGATGGCATAGCTTTGGGATAAATCACGAGTGTATCTGTCCAGGTTGCGCCATTATCGTGAGAAAACATCACAAAACTCGAACCTGCCTCGGTTGCCCAGTGAGAAAAATGCTGCCAATATGAAAGCATAATCGAATCAGATAAACTCGATAAAGTCAAAATAGGAGTTATTAGCCAATCATCTGAACGGTCTCCCGAATATGTAATTGCTGCGGCAGTATCTCCACTCACTGTAAGTGGAAACCAATGATTCGCTGGCGCAGCGCCAGCAAGGTCGAGAACTGTCCATCCAGTCGGCAGCCAGAGACTAAAATTCTCGGTATCGAGAACTACAATAGAATCTGTTTGAGCAAATAAAAATAAAGGTAATAAAAAGATGAATAAAAAGATTTTCATTATAACCTCCTTCACAGTGTCTATACCCCAAGTTAAAATCCAGCTTATAACCTATCTACTCCAAGTCTTAACCAAAACCATAGTCGAAATATAGCAATTTGACTCAGAGTTGCCACCGATTTCTTTTATCATAGCATCTCCTTAATAAGATTATATGAAAAATAAGTTTATTCTATAAAAATGCAATAAATAGATTTTAAAAAAATACTTTTGCAATTTGCAAAATAAAAAGTTTTAAAAATTATACAATTATCTAAAACACAATAGTATAAGGCAATTGAAATTGGTATAAAAATTGCTGTATATTAAGTGAGATGGTATATTTAAATAAATATTATCGCAAAGGATTCACGCTTATAGAACTGATGATTGTCGTTGTTATAATAGGGATTTTAGCGGCGTTATCGGTTAGTATGTATAGGACTGCATCTGATAAAGCGAGATATGCAGGTGCAAAAATCTGGTTGAAAAGAATTTATCAGGCACTCGAAGAATATTATTACGATTATGGCTGCTATCCTCCAGATGTGAACCCGAATATAGCTCCATTCAATCTCGTTCCAGAATATCTCGATAAATGGCCGACTCCCAGCAGGGATGCGTTTCATAGTATGTATGATTATGAAAATCACATCTGCGATGGTGTAAGGTCGGTCGGCATAACATATCTCGGCAAGGACAAAACTCACCAAATGCAATGGTGTTGGGCTTTAACTCACGGAACTGTCGGTGAAATTATGGAAATCCCCGATGGAGATGACCTTTTCATTGTAATAGCGCAGAATGTGGAAACCTGTGAATAATTAGATTTTGTCATCTATTTTAAATTTGCACGGCATTTATCTAATCCCAATGTCTCGATTCTATCTAAATTATAAATTTTTTTCATCTATTTTCCACAGGCGGGGATATACGAACCATATCGTTCCCAGTCCACCGAAAAAACCAGTGACAAATCTCAGAATATTCGTGCTTTCGCGAAGATGCACAAATTGCGTTCCACCATCGATTGCAATCGGCAGGAGAAAAATAAAAAAGACTATTGTCGAAATCGATTTCACCTTACCGAAAGTCAAAAATAATGTGAAGATAATTCCACAAAAAAGCAGTGAGATGTAAGTTCCAGTGCATCTTGCACAAACAGCCATTTTATGTCCCCATAGAAAAAACGACCTTTGCGGCATTTGATGACATGTCGGTCTGAAAAGCAAATATAGATATTTAGTCGAGGGACTGCTTATACTCGCAAGATATGGAGTTAATACGATAAGAACTAAAATGATTAGCCAAAGTCCATTCAATCCATACACGAGTTTTTTGCCGATATTTTTATCGAGAGCTTCCATTTCTATTATGCGATTTGAGATACTTTTGTTCTGCGGTTCTTTTCAGTTTCTGGAGTGCGAAGCCATAAAGCATATATATTTCCGGATAGCGAAAATAATATATGCAGCCAATATATCAAACCGATTATTGCGAATATTACACCGAGCACAATCGATAGTCCACCGAAAATTTTCCATATCGCACCGATTTGGGGAAATAGCATAATTATTCTTCCAGCATAAATCAGCAGAAATGGTGCTATCGATACTATTACCAAAGATATTAAATTAACAAAAAATGCAGCGGCAAGGTAAAGAGTATTTTCCTGAATGAATTTTACGAGTATAGAAAAATTAAATAGCTCGAATACTTTTTCAGTTTCACTATATCGTGAAATCGAATATGGAACAATGAAAATGAATAGTAAAATCCAAACATCCGCTATCACTATGCCAATATTAGGAATCATCAATAGTAAATATACAGGTATCAAAAATATCGATAGTGTTAGCATAATAATAAATCCGTTGCCAAGCATTCCAAATATTTTCGAAAACGAAGGATATTTTTCAAAATCCTCATCGAGCCAGCTTTTGGATATTTTAAGCATATAACCGATTATAACAGACCAGCCGATAATCGGAATGAATGTGAGAAAAAATAATATCGAAAATCGTGAAAACCTGCTTTTCAAACGAAATGGATATGCTAAAATTCGTTCAAGATTCAAATTCCTCATATTTCACCTCCTATCGAACGCAGAGAATTTTAATCTTATGTGTTTTAACATCTACACAGCATTCGGAATCTTTTTCGATTTGAACAACGACGATATAAATTCCTGCGGAAATCGATTTACCATCGTTATTTTTACCATCCCAGATGAGATGACCATATTCATCGAATTTTTCAACAGGCATTTCCCTAACAAGTTTTCCCGATGCCGAGAAAATGCAAACATAAGCATTGTCAAAATTTTGGTCGTCATTTTTCCAACAAATTGTCAGACTATCTGTAAATGGATTCGGGTAGCATAAGACATCGTGAATTTCTCCGACAACGGGTGTTAGCATAATATTCAAATAATGCTGCTGCCTTTCTCTATGTGCAAAAATCGTGTCCTCAGAAAAATATCCTGTCATAGATGTCGATACTGAAATATTCGTATCTGCGACAGGAATGTAGACACAAAATCTTCCGCGAGCATCGGTTAAAATAGTATCATTGCCGATTACAATTTCAGCATCGACTATCAATTCATCGGAGCTTGCGTTTTTCACAATTCCATAGACACCATCGAAAATTCCAGTGGCGATAGGCATTTTTGGAATTCCCCAACCATAGTCGTTATCGGGAGAATCATACTGGTCTGCGGTGGATTTGATAGTTTCGATTAAATTCCATCCGCCGATAGATGGGGTGGTTTCTCGTAGTGCTTGAAGCGCCAATGCCGCAGAACCAGCGGTAATCGGGCATGAAAAACTCGTTCCATTCGAGTAGGATGGCGCACCTGCATCGGGACTCCATACGGTTACCATAGCACCGGGAGCGGCTAAGTCGGGTTTTATTCTGCCATCTGCGGTAGGACCTGGCGATGAAAACGAGGCATAAGAGCCATCGAAATTAACAGCACCTATTGCGCAGACCGAATCGCCATCGGCGGGAGCGATTATGTGGTTCCAACCGCTTCCACGCTCGTTGCCAGCGGAATTGAAAACCGCTATGCCTCGACTCGCAGCAAAATCGGCGGCAACAGTCGTTATCGCATAATCGCCATTTAGTTGGTCGAAACTATAATCCTGACTATCGCCTTGAAAATCTGAATATCCAAGCGAGCTTGTAATTATTTCGGCATCGAGAGAATCGAGCCATTCGATACCGGCAGCCCAGTTATCTTCCTCGATTCGACGCTCGAAATCTACGCCCATCGTATCGACAATTTCGGTTTTCGCGAGTGCGATTTCAGCACCGGGGGCGACACCGACCATTTCATAGGGAACATATGCCGCAATACACGATAAAGTCGCTGTGCCATGCTGGTAACCGAACAAATCCCAATCGCCTGCGAGCGAATCGTATCCGACCGATGTATCGTTGTGGACGAAATCGAATTTTGCGATAAGTCTGCCATCGGCGATAAGCGTATCGAATGCGGATTGTGTCAAATCGAAACCTGAATCCAACATCCCTATGCGAATGCCCTCGCCTCGATAGCCAGCAGCGTGCATTGCGGGAACACCGAGCATATTTTCCTGCTGATATGCCGAGCCATAAAAGGATTCCCCCGGTTCGACTCCTTTTATTTTAATAATCTGCGGAATTTTTCCACGCATCGTTTTAACTTTTGTAGTCCACACAACATAAGGCAGCGAGTGAATTTCATTCAGCACAGTGGGTTCGCAACGCACCGAAACTGCATTTAACCATTTCAATCTATGGACAATCTGTGCCCCAAGAGATTCGACCTGCGCAACATAATTTTCATCGACAGGCAAATCGAACCAATCTAATGGGATACCGAGCCGTTGTCTGCGTTCCAATGCTCTTTGCGAAAGATGGCTTGCCGCAATCTCTTGCCAGTTAGCTTTTCGAGCTGAACTTTTATCGGTGAAATAGATAAAATACTTCTGTGGTTGAGCATAAATCACTAAAATATTGAAAAGCATCGCTATTAAAATTTTACGAAACATTTTTTATCTCCTTCTAAAACCATAAAAAATCAATGTTGCATAAGTATAAAAAGGAATTTTATAACCATCCACAATAACACCACTCCAGCAGCAGCAAATATAATCCAGAATATAGATTTCGGATATTTAGAACGGTCGATTCGCCCGAGATTAACATATTCTAAATTTTCATCCTGTTCATTATTATCTTTTTTTTTACTCACATCGAAATTTCTGCGGTATTTTGAAAATTTTATCATCGCTGCACCTTTTTATATAAAAATTGCATTGAAAATTGCCATTCCAGGATAAATAACGAGCCGTAATATATTAAAACCGGTAAAACTGCCCAATAGAATCAAACCCAACAAAATCATCGGACCGAATCGTTCGAGCATAAACATAGTCGAATCTCGCATTTTCACAATCCCGAAGAGAATTTTCGAGCCATCCAATGGCGGAACAGGTATTAGATTGAACATCGCAAGAATTACATTTATATCCATCGTGTATAGAATCATTCTCCAGCCCGGTGTGTTATATAATCCCATAGACGACATAATTTTAAGTATTAATCCCGATATAATTGCGAGTATAAAATTTACAGCGGGTCCTGCAATCGAAACCAAAACGGTATCTCTTCGGGGATTTTTGAAATAATATGGATTTATAGGCACAGGTTTTGCCCAGCCGATATGAAATATAAACAGTGCGATAGTTCCCAGCGGGTCGAGATGCGATAGTGGATTAAGTGTAAGTCTTCCAGCTCGTGCAGCAGTGGGGTCGCCGAGTTCATAGGCAACTTTTCCGTGAGCGTATTCGTGAAAAGTCAGTGCCAGCAGAAGTCCCGGTATCCAAAGTATAGACTCGACCATGTTCGACATAAAATTCTCCTCGATTAAATTCCAAAATTAATACATAAATATGTTTTGTCAAGGCAGGGATTTGAAATTGTATGGATTTTTGAAATATAAGAACGCAAAACAAAAAAGGGCGGGGAATCCGCCCTCATAAATCGAGCATATACGAAAAAATATTGGCTCGCCTCGATATTCGCCGACTTTGTGAGTTTCATCGAGATAATTATGTTACATAGGCGTGAAGATTTCGGCTTCTGGTAGTGTGTTTCAATCGTTTTATCGCTTTTTCCTTAATTTGACGAACACGCTCACGAGTGAGTCCGAATTTCACACCGATTTCCTCGAGAGTGAGAGCTTTATCGCGATTGATACCGAAATAAAGTGTGATAACTTCAGCTTCACGCTCGGTCAAAGTTGCAAGGACTCGCTCGATTTCACCTTTGAGAGACTGTTTCATCGCATCCTCATCCGGTGATGGCGATTTTTCATCCTCGAGAACATCTTTTAACGAGTTCGATTCGCCATCGGTGAATGGTTGGTCGAGAGATAGATGCGAATTTGAAATTTGAAGTGTAGAAGTAATTTCAGCAACAGTTATACCGAGTTCCTCGGCGATTTCCTGAGTGCTTGGAGCTCGTCCACTTTCCTGTTCGAGTCTCGATGCCGTTCTACCGATTTTGTGAAGTGTTCCAACTCGATTTAGCGGAAGTCTCACGATTCGCGACTGTTCGGCAAGTGCCTGAAGTATAGACTGCCGAATCCACCAGACAGCGTAAGATATAAATTTGAAACCTCGTTTTTCATCGAACCGCTTCCCCGCCTTGATAAGACCGATATTACCCTCGTTTATAAGGTCGGCAAGTGAAAGTCCTTGATTTTGATACTGTTTTGCTACACTCACAACGAAACGAAGATTTGCTTTGGTAAGTTGCTCGAGTGCTTTCTGGTCGCCCTTGTGTATCCGTTGAGCAAGTTCGACTTCTTCTTTCCCTTTCAACAAAGCTGTCTCGCCGATTTCCTTCAGATAAAGGTCTAATGTGCGGTCGACATCTCTGCGCGGTGCTCTCGCCATACTACACCTCACTTTTTATTAAAAAACTTCGACTTACGAATTGCGATTATATGAATAATTTTTCAAATGTCAATAGTTAATTTTATTTTTTTGTCTGCTTTACGCACATGGTATTTAGTTAAAAAATCCATAACTAAATAATCATCCGTATAAAATCACATCCTGAAACTATAAATTCGGCAAGTTATTCTCACTCATAATGTCCCGATGGAATTTCTAAACCTGTTTCCATTTGTGCTCGTATAAGTTCGACATCATTTTCATTTGGCACGAATGGATAATTCCGTAATCCAGGTCCAGGTTTCGAATTGCCGAATGGACGATTGCAGGCGACAGTTTTGCCATCTTTGCCGGTGCAACCCGATGTCATAAATGGCTCGCCGCTATCGATTATTTCATTCAGTCCTGCTTGCGAAATACCATAACCGATGATTTTGCCGGTTTGTGCATCGAACTTCATCCTGTCCATCGACGAGATATTCTTATCGATTAAATATCTCGCTATCTGCACTCGGCGATACTGGTCTATAGGCGGTTGCAGATGATTTTCCATATCGGAGCCTTCCTCCGGATAGAATGTGAATAGATGAGTTTCTCCGCCGAGGTCTTTGGAAAGTTGAATCGATGAAATAATTTCTTTCTCGGTCTCGCCAAGCCCGACAATCAAATGACTTCCGACATTACCGACACCGAAAACATCCACAGATTCACGATAAAATTCCCAGTATCGAGCCCAATTGTGCGGTGCACCACGAGGTTTTCCCCTGAATTTATCGAATAACTCGGGAGTAGCGGCATCGACAGCGACACCGATTTTATCGACACCGGCTTCACGAAATCTAACTAAATCGTCTTTTCGAGTAACCATCGGCGAAGCGAGAACCGTTATCGGTATATCGGTTAATTTACGATAACGCTTACTTACCGTTATAGTATCGTCCACACATTCTCGTCTCGTAAGCATCGAAATGCAAACTCTTCCGAGATTTTGCTCATCCTCGAGTTCGACGGTTCGTTCGATTACTTTATCTGTATCGAACACTGGCCAATCCACACGGATAAATGTTTTATCCGGACGGTTAGACCCGCGTGTATCGGCAGGTGCGTGTTCGGGCGCTCGCCGATGACTTTGAAGTCCACAATATGCACAGTTCCCTGCGCAAGGTCGGTCATAGACCAAAAGCAAATTGATACAATAAAGCCGCGCATCTCGCCAGAACAGTCCATCACGCAATTTCAATGTCATCGCCGCAGCGAGACTGGTTCGTATATATTCGGGTGAATTCGGCATTTTTCCCTCCGTTTTTATTGAATCTTAAAATTTATTCTACAATAATTAAAATGCAATATATTTTTCAAATATTTTGTCTGCACTTTTTGACAAATCTAAAAATATTTTTATATTGAATATAATCGAGGATATTTACAAAATTTATATAGTGAGGTATGCCGACGAAAAAACTTTACAAATTTATTTATCGATATTATTATTGATGTATGAGAAGAAAGGAAAAAAATATTACGGCACGGGAAATAGTGTCGAAAATTTCGTGGGCGATTCTTATCGCTACAATTTTGATAATGCTGACACCTACCTTGGAAAGAGATACCGGCGAAAAATTACCCGAGGTCGATATGGATGATTTTTATCAAAAACCTACTGGTAATACTGCATTTTTGCATTATATTCAGAAACAGGGTTATACGGTGACCAAAAATCAGCTTCCCATTTTGATAGAAGTTCAGAAAAAACAGGTCGATAAAAGTCCGAACGATGTTGTCGAAGAGCTTGCAAAAATCGCTCATCGTATGACTGGCAAGAATGTTAAGGTGATACTCAGAACTTGGGGCGGGAAATATATCGCCGAATACAATGAATAAAGTAGTTTGCCAATTATATATAATCGAGTCGTATTTTATCTTCGCAATTTGCGCAGGTGAAAAAATTTGAGCTGGCTATTTATCACATATAATTTAGGGAAACGCATCGAACCCGATGAGAAACCGCTTCATCGTATCCATAATAAAAATTTCGATATTTTTCTCGGTGGGAATCCAAGCACCTGCATTGCAGATTTCGATGATGAAAGCGGTTTTGCTGTTTGCGGTCTCGGTATCGACAATTGGCGAATTTTGCACGAAACCGACTGGCGAAATGCGATAGCCAAAAATGAAGTGCCATCCGATGGGCATTTTATAATTGTGCAATGGCAAAATGGCGAGATAAAATTTCGCAACGATATTCTCGGTCTGCGCGAAATATTCTGGGCAAAATTGGGCGATGGTTTCGTGATTTCATCGAGAATGGATTGGGTTGCGCGATATTCTAATAAAAATGAAATCGATTTCGAGAAATTGGGTTCCTTGTGGCTCGGACCGAGTATTTTGCACTGGGATACTTTTGTGAAAGGCATTCATCGACTCGGTCCAGGTGCAACTGTCGAATTTAATAATTCCGATTTCGTTCATCACGGGAACGATTACTTTCATCGTCCGCGAGGGCAAAATTATTCTGTCGACGATGTAATAGATATACTTGCCGCTGCCGTATCTGCCGAACCCGAAACTTTGAGATATTTATCATTATCGGGCGGGCTCGATTCACGAGGACTTTTGGCATTGCTTTTCGGCTCATCGACACGGTGGCGAACATTTTCATTTGGGCTCGGCAGCGAACCCGATATCGAAATTGTCGAACAGATGTCGGATGAGCTTACTTTCCCGTTCGAGTTTCACAAGGTCGAGATACCATCATCCGATGAATTATGGGATATTTTGCGAGAACATTCCGCAAGAAAAATGCTTACGATTCCGATTTCGACCGCGCTTTTTTTGGATTCGCTGAATTTTTTGGCAGGTCGGAATGTTATCACAATCGATGGTGGACTCGGCGAGATTTTGCGTCAGCGTGTTCTGCGCAGACTCGCTCCCGTGCCGAATATGAAACTCACGCCGAGAATAGTGCAGAAACTAATCGGTTCGGAATTTCCACCGATATTTAACGAGGATGTCCATAAATCATTCGGTTGCGGTTTTCTCGCCGATATCGAAAATGCGCTGAATATGTGTTCCGGTATGCGAGCCGATGAAATCGCCGAGATGTGGGCGATATGGTTTCGTCTGCCAAACTATTCGGGATTCGAACAGTCTCGTCTCGATGAATTCACGCGAAATTTTATGCCATTTGTTCAGCCGACTGTGTTGACTGCTGGTTTGCAATTATCTCATTCTGCGCGTAGGAATTCTGCGGTTCATCTGCGTGCAATCGAGAAATTCGCACCGAAATTGAAAAAATATAAACTCGCTCGTATGGGAAGAAAATTTCCATTTAAAATCGGTTTGAACCCATATCTGATGAAAATGTGGCTGCCATTTACACGAAACAGAGAAACACATATTACTAATGAATTTTTCCGAAAAACGATGAACAAATTGCATGAGCGGATTTACGATATTTTATCATCTAATGATTTTAAGACCGTCGGTTTCTATGATAACCGATTCATCGAGAGTTCTATCGAGAAATATTTTGCCGGCGACGATACCAAAAAATCCATTCTCGACTGGTGGCTAACATTCGAACTGTGGCGAAAATTTATTTGACTAATCGGGTGCAACAGGGCATTGAGTTCGCTCGATAGAATGAGAGCGTATTCGATACGCCCCTACTATTCTTAAAATAATATCGGATAGAGGAAAGAAAAGATTTTCTGGGGAAACTTCTTTTGAAAAAGAAGTTTCCCCAAACCCTTTCCAGAAAACTTTAGTATTTCTGGAGAGCCATTCGGCTCTTTTTTAAGGGCGACTTTCCTTCCACTGACAAGTCGGGACAATTCATTGTTGCCCAGAAATTTTGAAATGTTATTTTGATTAATCAGGCGTTGCAAAGGAATTGCCGATTTTATCGGCAAGGGACGCAACGCAAAGAAAACACCCGAACGGGTGACGGGTGCACAAAAAACAGGCGAAACCTGCCTGAAAGCTGTGCGGGAGTCATATTGGAATATTCTGCTAATTCGACGGGTTTTCCGATTTCGACTATTATCCTCGATGGTTTTATATATTTTCTATTTCGCGGGAATAATTTGAAACTTCCGATAATACGCACAGGCACGATTTTCGATTTTGCATTTCGAGCAGGTCTGAATGACGATGGGTGAAATTTTTGCAGCGAACCATCGGCAGACCTTGTGCCTTCGGGGAATACCACGATTATCCCACCCGATGAAAGATATTGTGCTATTTTATTGAATTTTTTCAATTCCTCGCGAGAAACTTTTCTGCTTACTGGAACGCAATTCATTAATTTCATCCATTGCCCTAATATCGGGATTTTGAAAAGCTCTGCTTTGGCAACGAATCTAATTCTGTTATCGACCCATCCGAGCAGAATCGGGATGTCGAAAAAACTTTGATGATTCACGATATAGACTACATTTCCCGCAGATTTTGGTATATTTTCGCGACCGATAATTTTCACAGGGCTTAATGTCAGATATATCGTTATTTTCCCCCATATTTTCGGGACTATGCTCACCATTTTCCGATGAAACGATTGCCCGAAAATTCGAGTCGCCCAAATTAATGGAAGCGGCAAAAATATTGCAATGAAAAATGGAATGTAAATCAACACATACAAAACCGTGAAAATAGACAATAATATTTTCTGAAATTTTTTCATAATAATTAATTTAGAAATTTCTTGGGAGAAAGCCCTTCTTCTAAGAAGGGTTACCCTCAAATATTGTATAAAATAAACAATCTATTATTATTTTAATAATTATATTGTAAAAGTGAAACAATTTTTGTAAAATTTTGTCTATATGTTATGAAAACATAAAAACAGGGAGTGTTATTATGCGTAATTATTTTTTCGCTGCTATTTCGATTCTTTTCATTTTTGCGATTGCACAGGCACAGCAATTCTCGGTGGCGTATCCGGAAAATCCAGTCGATGGGATGCAAAATCCTGGATATTTTTCTACTATCGATGGTTCTATGTTCGAAGCTTTTATCGCAAATGACAGTAAATCTTTCGATGCTAAAAAATTCGGCGGCATTTTCGCAAATAATTTCGCACCATTCGGATTCGACATCTCCAGTTATGACATCGGTAATGGCGATGAAAGTATCACTTCGTTCTGGTGGGGACTATCGCTCGGCGGGAAAGCCGGTGGTATCGGCTATCTCGATAAATACTATTTCAGCGATGGTGCGCATAGGCATTCATGGCGAGTCGGTTTAGTTTCGCGGATGGCGAGATGGCTTTCATGGGGAGCTACTTACAGCGAGGATTGCAATATCGATTCGAGCTATTCGCCGGGCAATTTCAATATCGATGTTATGAATAGACCGCTCGGACAGGAAATCCGCACGGGATTGGCTTTGCGACCTAATGCCGAATTTTTAACAATCTATGGCGATGCCATTTTTAATCGCGATTTCGAATATAAAAGTGCAATTGTCGGCGGAGAAATTATGCCATATAAGGGAATTCATCTGCGCGGTTCTTATGATATCGAGAACGAGCAGGTTTCCGCTGGATTGCGTTTCGATATTGGACATTTCTCGCTGTTCGGTTGTAACAGCAATAACGATAATAACAATATTTCTAACGCAGGTGTGATTATTTCAGAGAAAAGATTCAAGTCGATTATTCCATATCGAGCTAAATCGTTGAAATTTACGCTTGCGGGTTCATATTCCGAGTCGCCATCTCTTTTCGGCGGGAAAAGTTTCGCGCGGCTCGCTGGTAAAATTTCAAAAATAGTCGATGACACCAAGGTCGACGAGTTAATAATCCGTCTGAAAAATCCATCGTTCACATTTGCGCAGTATGAGGAATTGCGAAATATCTTGCAGCGATTTAAGAACCGTGGCGGCAAGATAAAAATATTTGCGGAATATCTCGGCAATGGCACTATGTATCTGACATCGG
This sequence comes from bacterium, assembly GCA_021162205.1. Taxonomy (GTDB): domain Bacteria; phylum UBP14; class UBA6098; order B30-G16; family B30-G16; genus JAGGZE01. The sequence goes on along the minus strand of JAGGZE010000090.1, from coordinate 9,631 downwards.
TTGCTGATGAAATCTGTCTTCCGCCCGCTGGCGGAGTGAATTTTTTCGGTATCGGTGCCGACATCACATATTATAAAAAACTTTTTGAAAAAGTCGGTGTGAAAGCTGATATGATACACATCGGCGAATATAAAACTGCCGCAGAACCTTATGTCGCCGATTCGATGAGTCCGCAGATGCGCGAGGAAATCACAACGATGCTGCAAAATATCGATACAATTATCGTGAATGAAATTGCGAACGGGAAAAATATTACCGCAGATACGGTTCGTGGCTGGATTGAAAAATGTCCATTGCAGGCAAGTTCCGCTCGAGAAGCTAACATCATCGATACTGTGGCATATTGGGATGAGTTCGAGAAATTCTCGGGATGGGATAAGTCGAAATCGATAAACACTTATCTTTTCGAGCATAAAGAAATTTCATATCGCTGGGACAGTCCACCGATGATTGCGATTATTCCAATCGAGGGTTCGATAGTCGGTGGAGCTTCGAATCCTGGTGGATTTATCGCGGGTAGAACTGCTGGTGATAAAACTATCGTTAAACTCATCGAAAAGGCTGCAAAAAATCCGAAAGTTAAAGGGATAATTTTACGAATCGATTCTCCCGGGGGTTCGGCTTATGCATCGGACTTGATTTGGCATTCGGCAGATAAAGCATCGAAGAAAAAACCTGTCTGGGTTTCGATGGGTTCTTATGCCGCAAGCGGTGGATATTATATCGCATCCGCAGGCGATTCGATTTTCGCCGATTTAAGCACTATAACGGGTTCGATTGGAGTGCTTGGCGGGAAATTCACTATCGGTGGACTTTACGATAAACTCGGTCTGCGAAAAGAGCAGATTTATATGTCGCCGAATGCGAATATATTTTCGCCAACAGATACATTCAGCACGAAACAGCGGGAACTTATGCGGAAAAATATGGAGAGTTCATATACGCTTTTCAAGAATCGAATTATTCAAGGGAGAGATAATTTAAGTCCCGATTCGCTGGAGAAAATTGCACAGGGTAAAGTTCATACAGGAAAAAAAGCGCTTAGTATCGGTCTCATCGATGGTATCGCTGGAATAGTGCAGGTTCAGAACAAATTTGCGAAACATCTCGAACTCGGTTCGGATTATAAAATCCGCAATTACAGTCCTTATGAATCATTCGATTTGTTTGGACTCGCAAGAAAATTTACATTGACACCTGAAATTTTGAAATTGAAACAGGATGCCGAATTGCTGGGAAAAATTCAGAACGAGGATTTTTGGTATCTTATGCCTTATTATCTCGAGTTGAAATAGAATCTAAAAGCATTCTATTCCCATTATATATGCAGGTGCGACAAGGGATTCCGATTTTATCGGAAGGGAAGTCGCACAAAGAGAACACCTTAAAGGTGTGTATAGACGATTCTTTTGATAGATTCTGGAGAAAGTTCGCCATCGGTAAGTTTGGCGATTTCCTCAAAGCATTTTTTTGCCACAAATCCCTGTTTTCGAAGTTGTTTGTAAAGTTTTCGAATTTTTCGATTTCGTCTGTTGAGATATTCTTTTCGCGTCTTCATCGAGCCACTCCTTTGATAAAATTTTCATCATTTTTGCAATTGAACTTATTTGTAGACCTTGTTTTCGGGCGATAAATCTTTTCAAGGTCGGTGAGTGAAGTCCGATTTGCGCCCATCGGTCGGGGTAAATCGAGATTAGGGCAATTTTCCCATCGTTTAAATCCTCGAACAATTCCTCGACTTTTTCGGGGGGAAGTTTTTGAACCTCCATCACACTTACCGGACGCACTTTTTTCTTTTTTGACATTTAATTACTCCTTTTGTTTGACATTTTGTTTTTTTCTATTTTTTTACATAGACGATTTTTGTGTATTTTCTGATTTTGAAATTCAAATTTTGAACTTTGAGGAGGACTTATGCTGGAAAATTTAGTCGGTGCGAGAGTGATTATAACGATTAACAATCCAAAATTTCAGGATAGACAGTTGCGTCCCAAAGTCGAGATATTGGAGAATGAAACGATTACACTTGCCGCACAAGTGATAGAAACCGATGAACTCGGTATCTGGATTGAACACACAGATTATCCTTATCCCGACCCGAAAACAACCCGATTTTCAAACCAGAAAGCTTATCTTCTAATTCGATATGAATTTATTTCGTCGATTGCATATTTTCCCGAATTGCCGACCACAAAGGAAGAAACGGAACACCAAATAGGTTTTATCGATGATTTTAATAAATAATATCAAAGAGCGTAATGTAACACAATGTTACCTCGTGGATATAATAATTTTCAACATTATTAAGTCAAGATTAAAATGTAATAATATGTTACAACTATTATTATGACTATAAGTAAATTATTTGGGGGAAATATCCGCTTTCTCAGGAAAGCGGCTGGAATTGCTTCACGAGGCACACCATTTTCTCAGCAGGAAATAGCCGATATGCTCGGTGTTTCTCGTAAGACAGTTGTGTTCTGGGAAAGTGGGCAGATACCATCGCAGAAAAAAATGGCTCATTTATGTGAATTATTTACAAGAAGACTTTCGCTCGAGGAAGCTATTACTTCCGATGAACTGCTCGATGAAGATATTAAGGATTATTTCATCGTAATTACAGAACGAGCCGAGGTTAAACGAGTCGAACCACACCAAAAAGAGATGCTTAACAAAATATTTCTTCGTGCATCCGACCTGACGGAGAACGACCTCGAAAAAATTCTCGATATTCTCGATAAATTCGGTGAATAACTACCATTTTCTTTTGTATTTATATCGACTGTGCTGAAAAATATATTGACGATAATCTAATATATGTTAAATTTGAATAACAAATACCAACAAGGAGAAATTATGAACGAGATACTACCGAGTAAAATCAAAACCAGTAAGATTATTTTTCAAGTGCTTGGCTGGTTATATCTCATATTTGGAATTTTAGGTGGAATTATTGTTTTCGTACTCGGTATATTTCCAAAATCCTCATCGAGTGGAAGTGAGCATACTATAGCAACCATTATTATTGGGATTATAATAATAATTTTCAGTGTGATTTACGGTATATTATATTTTGTGGTTGCCAAAGGAATCGCTAATAGGAAAAATTGGGCTAATATTGTCGGTATTATTCTCGCAATTCTAATGCTTTTTAGTATCCCGATTGGGACTGTTCTCGGAATTATTATTCTTATCGATTTATTCAGCGACGAGGGCAAACAATGGTTTGCTGAGAGTGAGAACGCACCTGTTGCGTAATTATCTTCTTCGTGAGAGCAAAAGCATTCGGAGTAAATTAACTATTGCCATAAGCGCCGCAGCGACATAGGTTAATGCTGCCGCAGTTAGGACTTCTTTCGCGCCTGTAAGTTCCTCTGGCGAGAGTATAGCCATTCTATCTAATGTTTTGAGCGCACGATGCGATGCATCGAATTCGACTGGCAATGTGATTAGTTGAAAAACTACAACACCGGCAAAAAGCCAAATCCCGATTTTCAAAATAATCGGTATCGAAAATATTATGCCGATGAAGAAAATGGGGAATGCAAGATTAGAGCTAATCGATACGACAGGCACAATCGAATTGCGAATTTTCAACGGTGCATATTTGTTTGCATGTTGAATCGCGTGTCCGCATTCGTGAGCCGCAATTCCAACCGCAGCAACCGATTGGCTATCGTAAACTCCCTCGGATAGATGCAATATTTTGCTTCGCGGGTCGTAATTATCGGTAAGTTTGCCCGATATCTTTTCGATTTTCACATCGAGACCATTGGCAGAAAGTATTATTTTGGCAGCATCGGCACCTGTGATTTTCCTATCCGTATCGATATCCGACCAGCCGGCATAGGATTTTTTAATCTGTGACTGCGCCCACAGTGCAAAAGCAATCGCAGGAATAAGCAAAATAAATGTTGGGTCCCAGAAAAACATATCTCAATTATTATTAGATAATTAAAGTTAATTTTCAAATTTATATTATACTGTAAAATCGGGAAAAGTCAAGTGAGAATAATTTTTATTCTTCCCATTTCCCAATTACTTTTTCGATTAGATTCAAATCTAATTCGGTCTGGCTCTCGAACTCACCCCGATATGCCGCTCGCTCCTGCGATAAATCATAGCAGGTTGTGGAATCGATTCGCACAAGAACAATACCCAATCCTGAATTTTTGAAACTCGACATATGTTTGACGAAAAATTCCTCGCAGCACGAACCGATATATCCCGGCGAATTTTCATTGCGCAATCTTCTTTGAGTTTTCATCAAATGCTCGAACGATGTTATCGTATAAGGTTCGAGACCGACATTGCGAACGATTTCATAGCCATCGCCGACTGTGCATTGTCCGCAAATCGGGCAATTTGCAGTGTGTCTAAATTTACAGCCGACAAGTTTCGAGCAATAAGGGAATAGAAAATGAGTAAATGGAAATTTGTGCCAATTCGATGGGTCTAAATTCACGAAATAAAGACGGTTTGCCTCGTCGAATGTGAATCCCTGTTTGATTAGTGCAAATTTCGATACGGCTCTCGCGATTGCCTCGACAAAATTTGCCGGATTTACACCGATAAAATGAGGTTTGGATTTCTTAAAAAATTCCTCGACCACAGGAATTATCGATTCTACTTTTGCCCTGCGGTGTTTCAGTAATGCTTCGAGGTCGTTGAGAGTTCGTGCTGGCTCAATGAAAAAATCGCCCCAAAATTGAACCGCCGAAATTCTTCGTTTTCCGACATCGATTTGTGCAGCGGCTCGAACGGTCCCTTTCCGCCGCGAAACCTCGACGAGTGTCCCTTTCATATTCGATGGATTGTCGATTTTGTAAATCCAATCGTCTGAATACATATATTCGAGATATTTATCGAACAATTCACGCTCCCGTGATGTCGGTTCATCTCTGACTATTTCGACATCGAATATCTCAGCGAAACCGCTAACGATTGCCGATTTGATTTCATCTGTCGATGGAACTGGCGAGAGAAGTTCATCCAAAAATACTACTCGTTCCTTAATCGATTTTAGACCGTGCCTGCCGAGTTTTTCAGCGGGAACTCGTAATGCTCGAAGCATTTTCTCGGCGAGGTTTTCCACGAGAAGCGTTCCCTGAAACATAAAGGCATCGCCCTCGGATGAACCGCCTGTCCCTGAAATTTTTCTGCCATCGACCTCGATATCGTTTCTCGGACGAAATTTCGCATCGATATCGAGTTTTTTCAATCCAGCAATCGCACCATCTGAAATTTTACGATACAGTTGCGGCTGTGAGCATTTTGCCCAATTCTGTTTTCGTGTTGAATAGATTTCCCAGCCGATTTGCGATGGGTCGAAAAAAATCGTGCCACCGCCGGTAATTCTGCGGTTTATATCCCATAGCTGCTTGCGAACATAATCGATGCGAATTTCCTGCGATGGCGATTGATGCCTTCCAACAAGAACGCAGGATGGTGAAAATTGTAGAAATCGCAAGAGTGGCAAAGGATTATCCGATTCGCTTTGAGCTATGAGCAAAGCCTGGTCCCAAGCCATATTTTCCGCAGCGGATAGCAATCCTGTATCTATGGAACGCCATTTCATAGTGCTATTTTTTCTGCTCGGTCGGTTTGTTAGTAAGCGAATTCAGGAGCGATTCGAGCCGCTGGACAAACACTTTATTGAATCCCACGAAAAATTCCCTGACAACACCATCCTTGTCTGCGACTATCGTTTGCGGAGTCGCTCCACCATAAATTCTCGTCAATCGACGATGAGATTCCACGGTTGGAAGAACGACTGGATATGGCAATTTATGCTGTCGGGCGAATATTTCCACGCTGTCGGGCATTCCCATATCGATAGAAACTCCCCAGATGACCAAATTATCGGGATGAGTTTTTTCCAATTCGGTTAGCCATCGACTTTCTTCTTCGCAGTGTTCACAGTTTATTCCAAAAAAGTGCATCAGTAATATTTTTCCCTCAGCAGATTTTTCGGTGAGTGTATCTCCTGTGCGGACATCGACGAATTCCATTTTCGGCAGCGGTCTATTCATTGCACTTTTCCGTTGACTCGCCCATTTCCTCTGCATACCTTTCATCATAGAAGAACGATACCGATTACCTATGTCGCCGAAAAAAGTTACCAAGCTGTCGATAAATACCTTACCCGCTTGGGAAATTCTAGCTCGAAATGAAAATATCATCGGAAACTCGGAGAAACCATCGACAACCGAGCATTTGCCGACAACAGACGAATCCTTTTCGAGCGAAAGCTGACAAGCGACAATCCAGCGAACACTATCCATCAATGCCCATTTGCGAATGACTTCCGCTATCGGCTTTTTCCCGTAATTGTGGTCGGTTATAATATTTTGAATGATTTTCGATGGATTTACAGGTGTAAAGTGCAGTTTTTTCTTAACATCGCTGAAAAATGTTCGCATAATATTATCCGAAACATTTGTCAATTGCGTTCCTTGCGATGCAAATGGAATGAATGTAATCGTAGAATCGCCCTTGGCTAATTTTCTTGCACGAACCGTAGCTTTAACAATCAATTTTTTTATTTTGCTTTCTTTATCATTAGATGAAACAAAAACACTCTTATTGTCGATAGTCGCCGAATCGGGTGCATAATAGATGAAAACAAGCTTTGAACTGTCCCCCGGTGCAATCGATTCGGGCAATTCATTTTCCAGTTCGATACAATCACAACCGGACCTTGCCGATGCTGAAAGCACACCTTTACCGATATTTTTCACCCAGAATGTATCCTCGACAGATTCACCTGGCAAAAGTGTTCCCAGATTTATCGATTCGGGTGAAATAGTTATTGTCGGTGTTTTTGCGCAGGATGCCGCAGCAAACATCACAAAAAGTAATACGATATAATGTTTCAATTTCATTTAAATACCTCATTTCATTTGAACCGAAAAATATATCGCAGATTAAAAAGTATGCAAGAAATAGTTATTTTTTTTAGTTTTCATTTCGACTAAATTGTGGGTTTTCTAATGGAATATCCTTAGTATCCACCATAGGATATTAGATGAGATTGTTCACTCTACAAGATGAGCGGTATGGTCGTATGTTGCATAGAACCATCCGCCACGACTGGGGATGAGTCCGCAAGATAAATTGTAACCCTCGTTTTCGGTGATAAAAAATTTATCCGTGAGTGGCAAAGTTTCCAATTCGGTTGTGAATGTTGTTCTCGAAAGCCCCCCGATAAGATTCCATCCGCGGTGAAGCACAATATTCAAATCGATAATCGGTCTGCCAGTTAAAATCGCAAATGTATCGACTGTGAAAAATGCGAAATATCCTATTCCCGGTTGCAATGTATCGACCGATACAAATGTCGAGCCATCGAACGAATATACATAAGGAATTGTCGGCAAAATATCGGCAAGCAGGACAGTATCTACCGGCAAAGCGATGATATTCCACCCCCGCTCGAAATATATGAACGATGAATCGCGAAATGGATATGCTGCAGCGGCGCGAGCATCGATAATGCCCCATCCATAAGCCGAATCGGGTGAAATGAAATTGTCGGCAGTTTTACGAAGAATATCGAGTAAATCCATAGGCGTAAGCGATGTTCGCAACGAAAGAAGCAATGCACCGATTCCAGCAGCCATAGGTGTCGCCATAGATGTCCCAGATGCTGACGAAAATGTCGAGTCATCCATTCCATTCGCGCAAATCGTTCCGACACCGTGAGCCAAAATATCGGGTTTAATTCTGCCATCGGCGGTAGGTCCCCGCGAGGAAAATCCCGCAAGATTGCCATTGCCATCGCAAGCACCGACTGTAATCACGCTATCGCCATCACCGGGAGTAACGAGTGTGCGATATCCACCACCGCCACTATTCCCCGCTGCTGTGAAAACAGCGATACCGAGATAAACCGCTCTATCCGCAGCAGCGGTTATCACGGGGGTATCGCCATCCATGTCATCGGAAGTATACCAATCGTAATATCCCAGCGAGACCGACATAATATCTGCACCGAGCGAATCCGCCCATTCTGCTGCTGCCGCCCAGTTGTCCTCCTCGATAATCCATTCGGTATCGATATCCTCGGTGCGAGCGAGCAAAAACGATGTATTCGGAGCGGCACCCCAGTATAATGAATCGACTCGTCCGCCGATTTCAGACCAGCATTTTGTCCCGTGAGAAACAATTCCATCGTTATCGCCTTCCTGAACATCGACAATGGAATCGCCCGAGACGAAATCGTAAGTCGCTTCGACATTGCAATGTGTGAACGCAATATGGTCGAGATTAAAACCTGTGTCGGTGATACATAATAGGACGCCATCGCCGAAAACACCCATTTGGTGCAACGGAGGAATATTCATAAAAGCGAGTTGATTCTTTGTCATTCCATAAATCGCCTCGCCCGAATAATCGGTAGTGTCCTCGGTCATAAATTTTCGATGAAATTTTTGCACAATATCTATTTTTTGAATGAATGGAAAATCGGCGATTTTAGAGAGAATATCGGGGTTCGCATAAACCGATACGGCATTTAACCATCGGCTTATATGAACGATTTTCGCACCGGTAAATTTCACCTGTTCGATATAATCCACACATACAGGAATATCCTGCCAATCGACGATTCTGTCTATCGAGAGAACTTTTGCCCTTCGAGTGAGACATCGCTCTGTCAATATATTTTCGGTTTTCTCGATTGCCGCAACCGTATCCTGTGCGGTGTAAAGCCCTTTATCGGAGAAATAAATCCAGTATTTATCCTGTGCGGAAAGAAGAATAATTAGTAAAAGTATTGTTAATATAATTTTTTTCATTTTTTAAACTGAAAATGTAAAATTATCAACTACAAGTGAATTCTATTATCAATAAACTTCTCACAACCCATTATGATTATGAGGCACAATAGGGAATCCCGACTTGTTGGGAGGAAACTTTTGCAAAGAAAACACTTTAAGGGTGCTAATATCCTCGTTTTTCTGCGATGATGTCTTTGACCTTCATCAATCTCGTTAAATTCCCACGTTCGAGTTCCTCGAGTTTCATTCTAATATATCGAACAGTATCGATTAAATCGGGAATCATCACATATTCGAGAGCATTGACTCTTCGGCGTGTGGTATCGATTTCGCGTGCCAAAAGTTCTAATTTCTTCTCGGTCTCGGCAAGAACGACTAAAAGTTTAAGCGATTCCGACATATCCTCCATAGCTCCATCGAGTTCTGCGGGAGTTTGTGCAATCGAGTATGAAATTCCATCGCCCTCGAATGAGACCTCGAAACGAGGCACTCGCAAATTCAATAGTCTGGCTGATTTAACATCGACACTGGCTTTGACGGATGGTATCGTGAAAATTCCCTCGATTTCCTCACGGGGAAGTGAACCTGTTGCAACAGTGAATCTTTGCAGCGCCTCGATTAAAATTTTTTCGGTTCTATCGCGCAATCCTTTTATTTCATCGACTATTTCGAGAAAATTGCGCATCAGTTCATCCTGCTTGTCCTTGAGCAATTTATGACCCTTGCGAGCAATCAAGAGTCTTCGCCGAAGTTTCATCATATTCATTCGATTCGCACTAACCGATAATATTCCCATTAAATATCCTCCAAATTTTTATGAAATTTAAGATACTTTTTTTAAAATACAATAG
>JAGGZE010000018.1 GCA_021162205.1 bacterium | reverse complement strand
CTGCGGTATATATACCACATCCAAAGAATACCGGGTATCATAGCAACGATAAAATTTATTATGCACATATTATTCCTTTTCTCGTTTTTCTCGATGCGATTTCCGAATCGGTAGGAAACATTTCCCGTGTCGATTTTGCGTTCCATCTCCATTCATCGAGGTCTGAAAACCTTTCCTACAATTTAAATAGAACATTTTGCTATTTACATTGCATATTGCTAAAACTTTCCGTATAGTTGACTGTTCCATCAATTCTCAGGCAAACCGATTTTTCGCCAACCATCCCTGATATTTATACCGATTTCACATGAATCAGAATAGAATAGAAGGGTGTCATTATTAATCCATTCTATTTGTCTGATATCAAAATTGAGTGATGTATCCACTGCGGATTTTATATTATATATCCAAAAAGATATTTTGCTACTTTTATTTCTATAATCACAAATCAAAATACGATTACCATTTGGTGATTGCGAAAATATAAATGGAGTAGGAGAATAGGTTGTTGAAGAATCCTTTGAGGACAGCAGAATGTTTCTTTTTTTATCGCGCAAATCATATATCACTAATTCCCAATCGCCAATTGTTCCCCAGTCATTTTTCTTTCTGAAACGTGTATATACCAACCATCTATCTCCGCGAAATTCTGCCTTAACAACAGGATTGGAGCAAGATTCCTTTACGGGACCGTAAAATTCATCAATTAATATTGGGTTTTCCATAAAGGAATAACGAATCTCAAGTTGAAGAAGTCGAGGAAGATCTTTGGAGCCTTCTGTAAGTTCCACAAAATGGACGCTTGAATAGAAAGGTGCATATTTGTATTTCAAATTACTAAGTCCAATAACAAGTGAATCATTAACACACCAAGGATACCAATATGAGTCCCATATTTCTCCATACATAACAGAACAAGCCCGTTCAACAATATACAGATTTATCCCTGCTTTTGTCCAGACAGGGTCTCGAAGAACTGCGTTTTCTTTTTTCCATACTGGCGTTTCAAAACCCTTCTGTATGTTAAAAACGGTTACTTCGGGAGCATACATACCATTTGGTAAAAGATTAGCGATTGTGACAGCAAGATATTTGCCATCTCTTGTTATAGCTGGGGCATCTGCAAGTCGTCCATTTATATCGATAATTTTCCCGGAAGTAACCGAATACAATGTCCATTTGTCCCTTAAATTATATGTTGGAAGCAAAATATAATCATTATTCAGGCGTGTAATTCTAAATTCACCGCTATTCCAGGATTCCACCATATAGGAAGGCCAATAATCTACATTTTCATCATTAGGATTCTGAGAACTTCGACGGGCAAAAGAGATTCCCGCAACAATCATCAACACGACAATCAATGATTTCTTCATAATATTCTCCAAGTTCTTATCAATAACTGGTTTATCCTTCATCGAAGCGATGTAATTCCGAGCGGAAACGATTAAATTTTCCTAATGAATCACCACATTCACAAGATTATCGTTGTGATTCATCTGTTGAACCACCACATTCATTAAAAGAATGATGTGATTCACTCTTCCAATCACCACAATAAGATAATTATCATTGTGATTCATTGTCTCAACCACCACATTCATATTCTTATTGTTGTGTTTCATCTTATCAACCACAACAATCTCATCGAGAGTGTCGGAATTCATCGGCTATTTCTTCAGCCCATTTATTAGAATCTTTGCAATTTTCATCGCGCTTTCCATGATTTCAACGAGCGGTTTGCCGCGCTCAACATGAAGAAGCTGCAGCCCGTTCATTATGTCCACGATTGCCTTTGCAGGCTTCGCCTGTTCTCTTTGTGCAACTTTTCTGACAACCAAGTTGTCATTCATTGTTGCACCTGCTCAATTAAATAACTTTTTACCATTTAAAAAGAACCGAAGGGTTCAAAGAGCCGAAGGGTTCACCCATTATCTTGTCCAATCATTCAATTCCCGACCTACGGTGCGGGATCCAGAGACATTCCCATCACCTGTTCAGAATCCTACCGAATATACGCAATCCTCTTTGTTATCGTCCTTCCATCTCCCATTGTCGCACGCACAAAATATATCCCCGATGAAATCGATTGGTCGGGTGTCCAGATGTAGGGGCGATGCGATGCATCGCCCTTTTGTTGGGCGACCCGACGGGTTGCCCCTACAATATTCCCCCTTATATCGTAGACCTCCACCATCGCGGGTGAACAAGGGGTAGTTACCCCTTGTTCAATTGTGATTTTGCACGATGAATTGAACGGATTAGGATACGCATTTAATATCAATTTCTCGGGAACAATCGTTTTGTCATCTGAAACAATCAACTCTGTATTGTGCCACCAAATCGCATCGAATGCGATATAATTCCCCGAAGTCCCTGTTGCATCGCCGAGATAGACTTTCTCATCGGATGCTCCCGTGAATTTGTATGTGCCGAGCGAAATCCATTCATTTGAATACGCCGATTGATTTATCACAACAGTATCCTCGCCATCGGCTGAAAATATGCGATAATGTGCATTCGCAACCCCGTGATTGTCGGGGATATATGTCAAAACTTCGTATTGCGCTGGATGAGGAATTGTCGGTCTCCATTCGATATGGCAGGTATCTGCGGCATCGGTCGAATATGTCCAGTAGAAATGTCCACCATATCCGCCTGTGCCATCGTGCCAGTATGATGGGTCGGCATAGCGATGACAACCCGCATCGATGTCATCGACCAATGTATCGACATTACCGATATAGAGCCATCGCACAGCATCGGCGATAACGACATCGCCATCGACAGCGGTTCGGTCGCTGCAACCGACATAGCCCGCTGTTCCGATTTGGAATTTATATTGCCCGAGAAAATGCCAGTAAGCATCGGTGCCTTTCTGCGAAATGAATAGCGAATCGTTAAATGTGCTGAAAACCCTAACAAACATGCTGTCGCATCGATTGGAATTTTCAAGCCACCACATATAGACATTATATACGCCGGAATCGGGAATATTGGGAGTCCATCGAGCCCAGTCCTCGATTGTATCTGCTGCATTGCACCAGAGATAATCGTTATTCCACCCATATTCGGGCGATGCCCCTGCATTCCAATTACCGCCACTGTTGAACTCAGAGTCGCCATCATCGACGATAATTCCCGAACCGAGTGAAGAGAACCAAACAGCATCGCAGCCCAAATTATTTCCCGCAGTTCCCGTAACATCGCCGACATAGACATAATCGCCGGGATTGCAACTATATATTCCAAGCGAAACCCATTCATTAGAATAAACCGATTGGTCGATTATCACAGTATCGACAGCTCCCGAATGATGAATCTGGTATCGAGCGTGTGCTGTGGCATAGTTGTTCGGAATATATACGAAAATTTCATATTCGCCGGTGCCGGGAAGCACAGGAGTCCAGGTCGCAAAATTGACATCGTCGCCCGATGCAACAGAACCTGTCCAGTATGCGTGGCTATCGTATCCGCCGAGCCATGCTCTCCAGTAATTTCCCGGTCCACCTGTCGAAAATCCCGCGGATAGGTCATCGATAATAGTATCGGCAGGATTGGGAACATAAGTTCCTCGCGCTGCGAACAGAAAACGAATGCTCGCTTCCCAATATCCATTATCATATCCCGACCAGTCATAGTAGCATCCTGCTCCGTTGTAGTTTTTGCGAGGAACTTCATTGTGGTCACCGTATGGGTCGTTGGAAATTATCACATGGTCAGTAAAATATCCGCGAAAACAATTATAATGTCCGGGAAGCAAAGCCGGCACAGGATAGCCGTTATCTATTTCGCCTGTGTATGTGCTCCAACTAACAACATATTCTGTCCCATTAAGCCAGCAAGAATAGAGGTCGTGATGGTTTATGAGAAATACGAGTGAATCTCCATAAGTTCCGGTTCGCGTAGTCGGGCTGCAGCATAGTCCATGAGCTCCATAGACCGTTGTGTCGGAATAATAATCGCTTACTCTCGGTGCGAGTCCCGGATGGTCGAATACGAAACCGTCGAATTCATATTCATTCGGGACATACCAGCCGAAATCGTGGGTGTGAACATAAGGCCAACTGCAACTAATCGTGTGCGCTGGGAGTTTGTTGTATCGCTGAATCGCCATCAATGCCGATGTCGGTCCGCAACTTGCACTGCCGTTGAAATCGTCTTGAACATCGTAGCACTGGTGAAGATACGGCACCCATAAATCCGATTTTGAGCCGTTGTAATGTTTTATATAGGGAATATTTGGACAATCGAAGCCATCGATAACCGATTTCATATCAGAAAGCGAGACTTTTTCACCATCATAAATAATATTTGCTGAATATATATCGCCATCGGGAATTGTGATGAATGCTATTCGGCTGCCATCCGGTGAAACTGTCGGCATCGCTTCGTAAAAATTTCCCGAATCGGTCAAATTCTGCTCGCCGATTCCAGGTGAAAAATAGACGATATCAGAATAAATTATGTCGTCCAAATACTTATATCTCGTTTTCTGAATGAAAAGACCATCTCCGTAACCGCTCCATACAAAGTTTAATCCTTCTTTGCATTTCCAGATTTCACCTGTGGATATATCGATTATCATCACACCATCGGAGCCGAGTATAGCGATTTTCGTTCCATCGGGCGACCAAATAGGTTTATATCCAAGCGATAGCGATATTTTGCGGAAACTGTCGTCGTCTATGCCCCGAATTACGATATAGCCATCATCGTCGATATAAGCGATTCGTCTGTGAACAGTATCGACAGAAACCCATTGGATAGAACAGTCGGTGTAAAGTGTTTTCTGTATTACATCGCCCGACCAAATTAAAATTTCGTGTCCACAGGGAATAATCAATGTATCGCCGAGTGGTTGTGGAACTCCGCAACTTGGAACAGGCGAAAATATCTCGTAAGTCCGCCGATTTGGAATATCGTATATGCAAGGAATTTGTCCCGCAGATGTGATTTTTTTGAACAGCAGAAAATCGTTCCATAATGTAGCGTGTCTTCCACGAACATATTGCGGTTCGCCGATGGGGGAGAGACCGTAGCCGATTTGGTAAATCCCCGTTCCGCGATAATCGCTGGTGAAAATTTTACCATCGTTCGCAATTTGAAGATAGCCGAATCCGCTATCGGCAAGAATAATGCCAATAAATGCAAAAAAAGTTATACATATTTTCATAATGACCTCGATTTAAACATTTAGTTATATAAATTTAATAAATAAATATTAAAAGTCAAATCGAAGTCATTCATGAATGAAAGATTTATGAGGGTAACCTTTTTGGAAAAGAAGTTCCCATAGAAATTCTTATATTTATCTGAATTTTCCTGCACGCATCTTGAAATATTTCTCCATCGATTTCACATAATCTTCATCGGTATTTATATATACGGCATCGATACCGATGGATGCGAAAAGTTTTTTCTGTTGCTCGAATTCTTTTTCGGTTTCCTGTCTAAAAGTATCGGTGGTATTTCTATCGGATGTATCGATTTCGACAATCTCGCCTGTTTCGGCATCCTCGAGAATGAAAACACCCGAATTAGAAAAATTATGCTCGGCAGGGTCGGTAATCACCACAGGGATGACATCGTGTTTTTTCGCAAGCAATGCCAATGGTTTTTTTATGTTTGTATCTAAAAAATCTGAAATCACAAAAATAATCGCAGAGTGTTTCAGCAGACGATACAAATATTGCAGTGCATCGGCGATATCGGTTTGTTCGTGAATGGGTTCGAAACCGAGCAGTTCGCGGATAATTCGCAGCGAATGCAGTTTGCCTTTTTTCGGCGGAATGAATTTTTCAACTCTATCGGTGAACATCAGAAGTCCGACTAAATCGCTGTTTTCGATTGCGGAAAATGCGAGCAGCGCAGAAATTTCGACAGCGATTTCTCGTTTCAGTTCATTTCTCGTGCCGAATGCCGATGACCTGCTCATATCCGAAGCGATAAGCACAGTGAGTTCCCGTTCCTCCTCGAACATTTTCACAAATGCCTTGCCCATTCGAGCCGTAACATTCCAATCGATACTGCGGACATCGTCGCCGGGAAGATATTCTCGCACCTCGGAAAATTCCATCCCGCGACCCTTGAATACGGAATGGTATTCCCCAGAAAAAATTTCCTGAACCATCTTGCGCGTAGTGATGTCGATTTTTCGGACTTTGTGCAAAATTTCCCGAAGTTTTTTCTCTTCGCTTTCCTTTTTGCGTATTTTTAAAAGTTTCATAGCGACACCTCAAAAATTAATTAACGATTATAAATTTGAACTTCCTCTGAATTAGGCATTTCGTCCCAAGTTCTTTGCTCTAAAATTCTTCCATTTTTCTTTTTATGAAAACCACCCCATTGTTTAAAGAAAAAAGGAATGTTATTTTTTATGCAATGTTCTTTTATCGAAATAACCCATTCCTTCTTTATAGGTCTTGCATTCGGTCCAGATT
>JAGGZE010000047.1 GCA_021162205.1 bacterium | reverse complement strand
ATGAAATATATAAATGCAAAAATATTTTTTATTTTAATTTTATCTATTACAATTTGTTATTCCGATACTTTTCAGGTGCAACTGGGTATCCAAAATGTTGGAATTACACAGGCTAATTGGTATAATTATTTTGGAATTTCACCATCGTCGAGTGACGGATGGGATGCTTTCGATATAAGAAATATGTTTTCACCGGAACCACATTATATCGACCTTTATTTTCCTCACGATGATGACACACGACCCGATTATTGGATTCCACCATATTCTGGAAAATATGCCACAGATATTCGCGATGATTCATTTACCGAAAAAATTTTCTATTTCGATATATTTTCGACATTGTCGAGTGTGGAAGATATCGCTATTTTCTGGGTCGAATTGGATTCCGTTGCACCGACATACAAAATCGAAATTTCACCTCTTCACGAAAATGGAGTGAATATTTTCTCGCAGGATACTTTCTGGCAAACAATTATTCCTGGTGTTCATTATTATAATATCGATGTGAAAAAAAATGCCTATAATCATATTATCACTTTACCTGAAAATATTTTTCTCAAAATCGGTGAAAAAATATGGACAAAAACATATCTTGTCGGTTATGCCGATACATTGGAAATTTCACCCGAACTAACTATTTATGGCGATGCGGCAACTATCGATGGAAATATAATAGAGGGTGTCGATAATGGAATTTCCACAATGATAGCAAATTTCAGAGGATTTTGCGATACGACTATAATTGTCGTTTCAGGAATTGGCTCGCATATTCGAATTCCATTGCAACTTGGATGGAATTTAATCGCATTTCCTGTGATGCCATCGAGTCCTTTGACGGAGTTTGTTATGGGAAATATTTATCCATTCATTTATGCTTTTGATAAAACATCGAGCAATTTTTTTATTCCAGAAAGTATCGAACCTGGCAAAGGATATTTTGTTTTTTCAAATTCCGATACTATATTAGAATTTACGGGTGATGCGGTTACATTTACCGATATCGATTTATTCCCGGAATGGAATGTTATCGGTGGACCTGCATTTTCTGTTTGTTGGAATGATATTTTACACAGTGTGCATAGTGGTTATTTATCGAGAATATTTGCATTATCTGGAAATAATTATTCTCCGATGAATTATATTATGCCCGGATGTGGATATTGGGTTTTTTCATCGGATACAACAATTATAAGTTTAATCCCATAAGGAGGTTTTAAATGAAAAATTTAAAAAACAACTATTTTGCAAATCGGTCATTGCGGTCGCTTTATTTTGTAGCTATTGGATTTTTTATCCTCGCATTGGTCAGTATAGCGATGGCTACATATTTCTATGAGGATTTCAACGATTTGAGCAAATGTGATGCTGTAAAAACCACAGGTGGTTGGAAAGTTCCAGATTCGACAGGCTACCATCGGGCGAAGCCACCCGAGGAAAGAGCGACAGCGGGTTGGACTGATCTTACAAATGCACCGCAAAAAGTGGCAATATCGGGTGATATAGCATATTGTGCGAACATAGCTGGAATTGTATCGGTTCAAATATCGTCTGGAAGTCAACTGAATTCCACTAATCTTTCAGGTGGCAATTGTATCGATATCGCACTTTCGGGTGGATATGCCTATGTCGCCGCGACAAATCTTTTATCGAAAGTAAATCTAAGTGGTCTTACCGAATCTGGAACAGCTGCAATGGTCGCCAATGGTGTCGCTGTCAAAGGCGATTATGCTTATGTAGGTTCGGGTGCCGGTGGTTTGCGAAGTGTCAACACATCGACGATGACATCCCCCAGCAATGCTACCTGGGGAAGTTGCGATGCCCGCGGTGTGGCAATATATGGCGATTTCGCTATCGTTGCCGATGCTACTAATGGTGCTGCTGTTGTGGATATAAGTGACCCTACATCATTAGCTTACAAAGCTACATTAGCTTTGGGTAGCGGTGGATATTTCGTTGCTGTTTCTGGAACTCTTGCCGCAGTCGCCGCTGGCGATAGTATATATATTCTCGGTTTAACAGAGGTTTCCGATGGCGATGCAAATTTTACGATGAATATAATCGCAAGACTCGGTTCTAAGGGTAATGCCGATGATTGCGAATTCTTCGAGGATAAACTGATGGTTGCCGATGGCGATACGGGAATTTCCGTTTATTATCTCAATCAAGATTCGATAGGATATACATATTTGATGACGACAGTAGCAAAAAATGCATCGGGTGTCTCGGATAAAGGTGTTGCGAAAACCGAAATAGGTCTTTTAGTTGTCGCAGATTCAGCGGGTGTCCAATTTCTATCGACAGGTGATATTCAACCTTCAATTGCATGGGCAGGCACTTCGAATGTTGGCGATGCAATCGCTCTCGCTTATTCTAATGATTATATTTTCGTGAGTTGTCAAACGACAGGCCTAATTTCAGTAGATATTAGCAGTATAGCAGATACACTCAAGGCGTTAGATACTCTTACAGGAGCTCCATCGTTGGGAATAGATGCCGAAGGTGATAAAGTGTATCAATGCAGAGGAACGGCTAGCCCGAATTTTAGAATAATCGATGCATCCGACCCGACAAGTCTTTCGGTAGAAAGCAGCACGAATATAGGTTCTACTGTTTGGGATGTCGATGTTGTCGGAAATTATGCTTATCTTGCCTGCACAGATGGTGTCAGAATGGTGGATGTAACAGATTGGAGCATAGACCATACTTATACTTCTGAATATCCCTGTGTGTCTATTTTAGTCGATGGCAGTTATGTATATATTGCCGAGGAAGAAGGCGGTCTTTTAATTCTCGGTTCATCACTGCTCGATTCTGTTGGTAGATATAATACCGCCGACCTCGCATGGGGACTCGCTAAAAATGGAAATTTCTGCTATATAGGTGACAAAACGGGAGGACTATATAAGATAAATGTATCGGACCCGGCGAATCCCGATTTAACCAGTTCTGGTTGGGGTTCCGACCCTCTCGATACTTCGGTATTTCATGGACAGCCTATTGCTGTGAATGTATATGATGATTATCTTCTTGTTGGGCTTTTAGAAAGCGACGACCAGGACCTTAAAATTTTAAAAATATCCGATGGAACTATTGCATATTCTTGTCCCACCGGCACATGGCTTTCTGAGGATGCTGTTGGAGTTGGGAATTATGTGATTATGGCGGATTATGGGAATGGAATAAAAGCTTGGCATACTCGTGGTGATATTACAGACAGTTTGAATACTAATACTGTTTTACATTCTACAAAAGTAAACACAGGTCCATTCAGATATATTCACTGGCGTGCAAATAATGTGCAAGATTCATCCGATGCTGCACCTGTGGATACTTCAACATATCGTTTGCTTTATGGTAACGCCGACCCGGCTTCAGATACAATAGTGATAATGAACAATGACTACGACCCACCCGATGGTCCGTTTGGGCGCAGCTATTTTGAAATTGGAAACGCATACAATTTTCTATTCTGGAGTGAAAATATTGTCGAGCATCGACTTTATCCGACTGCGGCGGATAGTGTTTGGTCGGTCGATTCTATAGAAATCGAATACAAAAGTACTGCAGGACTTCTAAGGACCGCATCTGCTGGAATATCTTACGGATGGGGAGATAGTGCTGGAATTACTTTCGATACATCCGCTACAATCGGTATCGACCCGCTCGATATTCCCGTATCGGGTGAGGCATCGCTATACTGGGAAATAGATAGCATAGAATATTCGACTGTCAGTCTTCCATATAACGAACCTGTTCCCGAATTGAAACTCGTTGCATCGGTGTATTTGACAATTGAACCGCCGGCATCCGATATTATTTCATTTATAATCGATGGCGAACCGCTTAATTCTACAAGAGGTCTCGATGCCGGTGAGCATACTGTTCTTGCAATTCCTGCTGGAAATTTGGTTTTTCCATTTAGAATTGCGGGAGGATGGTCTATGATTTCTATTCCTTCGACTGCACCTGTCGATATATCCGAATGGGGGATTGGTTCGGCATTCTATTTCGAGGATGGAGCATATAATATCACCGATACACTCGAGCCAGGTCGAGGTTATTTTGTTTGGACACCGGGGAAATATCAATTTATTCGGGGAATGCAAAATTTTGGAATGCAAAAAATATTGCAGTCTGGATGGAATCTTGTCGGTGGACTTGCCGACCCTGTTTCGGTATATTCTATGCGAACATCCCCCGACGATGCGATAGCGACATATTGCATTTACACACTTGCCGATGATAGAATAAATTATGATATCGTCGATAATTTGGTATCCAAAAAAGCGTATTGGATTTTTGCATTCGAACCTTGCACTTTGTTTGTGAATTCCGATGAAATTGTGATGGCAAAACAATCTCGCAAAGTGATTGAAAATATTGCTGTTTTGAAATTGAGCGATAGCGATAATCATCAGACATTGCAGATTGGATTCGACAGTGATGGCTCATCGAAATATGATGATGGTCTCGATTTGATACTGCCACCGTCTATTCCAAATTCTGAAAATCTCGGATATTTGAGATATTCGGGTCCTTCGGGTGAACTTTCGAGGGATATTCGCAAACCCGAAGATAGTTGGAATCTTGTGATAACGAAAAAGTGCAAACTGACATTCGGTTCAGATTATAGATATGGCAATCTCGCAATTTCCGGTAGTGGTATCGGTGCGATTTTGCACGCCGGGAGCTCGATAGAACTTAAACGGGGCACATACAATCTTTATCGAACGAGCGGTATGATGGCTTTGACACCGACGATAACAGCTATTTCCGATATTTATCCAAATCCATTCAACTCGGCGGTCAAAATTACAGCCGACCTTGCGCAGAACAGCGGAAATCTAATCGTCTATGACATCGCTGGCAGGACTGTGCGAAATTTCGAGATTTCGGGTGTCGGCAGACATATTCTCATTTGGGATGGCAAGGATATCGATGGCAATAATGTCCCATCGGGTGTGTATTTCGCGAAATTTTTAGCCGATGGCGATTGCGGAAATCCTATGAAATTGTTGTTGCTGCGGTAATGTTCGGAATACCATTAAAATTAGGCGATGTGGTATATCCAGAACTTTTCCATCAACTCTTTCGATTGCTTACTCGATTTTTGTGTGATATTCAATTTCTCATATTGGGGAAATGAATTTCCAAGCATATATTGCAAAAATTTTGGGATATTTTCACCGACTAAAATCGCATCGTCTGGAGATGGACATCGATTGCATATAAGTCCGCCAGCCGATGGTGAAAATTTTATGTTTTTATTCCCGAGCTGTCTTTGACAAATTGCACATCGTTCTATTGCTGGAGCGAAACCCGCAAATGTCAGTATTTTTAATAAAAAACCTGTCCATATAATATCGTCGGGAGTTTTTTGTGATTTTTCCCAGTATCTTAAAAGCGCGAGAATTATGCCAAAAATTTCAGGATATGATTCTCCCGGTTTGATAACTGATATTGCTCGTTTCAAAAATTTCGCGCCTAATAATTGTGTTTCGTAATCGATGCGAATGGCAGGGAAATCCTCGATAATCGAAACTGTCGATGCTGTTTGCACCTGCCGTGTTTCTTTTTCATAATACAGAAATTCCAATAGTGCGAATGGTAAAAGATATGCCGAGGTCGAATCACCCTTGCGCGAACTCAATGCACCCTTGAATAAAAGCGGAACGATTGTGCCATCATCGCAAAATACCCGCACGATTAGACTTGTTGTTCTCATCCGAGTTTTTGAAATTATAAGTCCTTGTTTTTTTAAAATTCTCATTTTTTTAGTATAAAATAACTTGCTTAATTTAATTGATATTTATAATTTACGATAACCTTAATTTATAATAGGAGGCAATGATGCACAAGAAGTTATTTATCCCAGGACCGACCGAGGTTAGAGACGATGTTCTTGCAAAGCTTTCAACACGACAAATAGGACATCGTTCTAAAGAATTTCAGCAACTTTACACATCGATTGTGGAAAAGTTAAAAAAAGTTCTATATACAGAAAAGACTATTCTGCTTTCCACAAGTTCTGGCACTGGTTTGATGGAAATGGCAACAAGAAATTTCATCGGTAAAAGAGCGCTTTCGACAATTTGCGGTGCATTTTCAGATAGGTGGTCTAAAATCGCAACGGCTAATGGCAAAGAATTCGATGCTATCGAAACGGAATGGGGCAAACATGTTCCCACAGATGAAATCGACAAAGCATTGGCAACAGGCAAGTATGACAGTCTTTTATACACTGCGAATGAAACATCGACAGGCGTTCGCAATCCTATCGAGGAACTTGCCGAAGTTATGAAAAAATACCCCGATGTCGTATGGTGTGTCGATGCTGTGAGTGCAATGGGTGGAGATTTATATAAGGTCGATGAACTCGGTGTAGATTTTATTCTCGCCAGCACTCAGAAAGCTTTTGCATTGCCATCCGGAATGGCAATCGGTGTTGTCAGCGATAAAGCAATCGAGCGAGCTAAGCAGGTTCCCAACCGTGGATATTATTTCGATTTGATGACATTTTTAAAATATTGTGCTCGCAACCAAACACCGACTACGCCCGTTATCCCTCATTTCTTTGCACTCGATTATCAATTGAGCAAAATTTTAGACGAGGGAATGGAAAATCGATATAATCGTCATCTTGCGATGGCTGAATATGTTCGCACCTGGGCAAAACAATATTTCGATTTGTTCCCCGAACCTGGATATGAATCGGTAACATTAACCGCAGTGGCAAATACCCGTGGTATCAATGTTGCTCAGCTCAATGAAAAACTTGGCGAACGAGGGAAAACAATTTCAAATGGATATGGGAATTTAAAGGAAAAAACATTTAGAATCGCTCATATGGGAGATTTGACTCTCGATGAAATAAAAGAATTGTTAAACGATATAGAGGAGATATTAGGATTATGACAAATGCAAGGGATAAAATGGTGAGTATCGACTCATCGCGGGACGATGTAAGGGATGCTATTTTTCAATCTGCTATCGAGCTTTTTGCACGCCGAGGTTATTATGCGACAACGATAAGGGATATCGTTGAAAAAGCAGGCGTAACGCAGCCTATGGTGTATTACTATTTTGGTTCTAAAGAGAAGCTCTTCATAAGTTGCGTGAGAGAACTCTTTAAAAAAATAGTAAAAACATACGAAAATATCGATACTAATATAAGTTTTGCCAATTATCTTAAAGCATTTCTCGATGTTGGAAACGATATTTATGCAGATTCGCCTGAAAGCGTTTTGCTTATGGTTAATTATATTCATTCTCCCGAGGAATATCCCAAATTCAAAAATATTAAGAATCTTGCGTGGAAACCTGTTCAAATGCTTATCGATGTTATCGGTGATGCGAAAGATGATGGCATTGTCCGAAAAGATATCGACCAGATTACTACGGCGATTATGGTATTCGGCGCATCGACTATGGGTAAAAGTCTGCATTACATTAATAAAAATATCGCAGATATTGGATTTGATGAAGAACCTAAATATTTTAGTGGTCAAATTCAAAAAATCATATTAGGTGGTATTTTGAATAATTAATTCATTTTCCCTATATTTTGAAATCTTTTATATTGTGTTATGCTTTTAACGAGTGGTAGAGTGTTGAATATTGTATCTATGTAAGTTCATCATAATTAAATTAAATTGTTCAACAATAGATAATTTTAGGAGGTCGAAATGGCTAAAGTTTTGGTATGTGATAAGATTGCTCCAGAGGCTCTCGAGGGTATCAAAATGCTCGGGCACGATGTTCTATATAAAACTGGAATGTCCGAGGATGAACTTATCGAGACGGTTCCGCAATTCGATGCGATGATTGTGCGAAGTGCTACGAAAGTTACAGAGAAAGTAATCGATGCCGCTACTCATCTGAAAGTCGTCATCCGCGGCGGAGTCGGTATCGATAATATTAAGCACGAATACGCGAAAACCAAGGGGATTCAGACACGAAATACTCCGACAGCATCGTCCCCGTCTGTGGCAGAATTAGCAATCGGGCATATGTTCTCGGTATATCGCTTTATAGCAAGGTCCACCTGGCGAATGCGCAAGGGCGATGCTTTCAAAGTGAATAAAAAGGAATCGCAGGGGCGTGAACTTGCAGGGAAAATACTCGGTATTGTCGGTATCGGACGAATCGGTCACGAAGTTGCCAAACGAGCTTTAGGACTCGGTATGAAAATTATCGCATATGATGCTTTCATAGATAATTCTAAATTGGAATATGTTAAGATGGTTTCACTCGATGAATTGCTCGCAAAATCTGATATAATAACACTTCACATTCCAAGTTCTGATAAACCGCTTATCGGCGCAGACGAGTTCGCTAAAATGAAAGATGGAGCAGTGATTATAAATGCCGCTCGTGGCGGTGTTGTCGATGAAGATGCACTTTTGAATGCGCTCGATTCGGGAAAACTTTGGGGTGCTGCAGTCGATGTATGGGTCGGCGAACCGAACCCGAACCCCGAACTTATGAATCATCCATTGGTATCGGTTACAACACATCTCGGTGCAAGCACAAAAGAAGCTCAAATGCGTATCGGCGAGGAAATAATCAAAATCCTGAACGAAATATTTCACCCTTAACACCCCTTCGGGTGTTTTTATCGCGTTGCTTTCCTGCTCCGACAAATCGGGACATTCTTTGCAACGCCTGATTAGTTAAAATAAATTTCACGATTTAAAAAGAGCCGAATGGCTCGGCAACGATGAATTTCACTCTTGTGAAAAAAAGTCGCCATTAGAAAGAACCGAAGGGTTCAAAAAACCCGCCCCAGATATTGTGGAGCGGGTCGAATTAAAATAATTTACTTCACGATTACTGAAGTCTCTTATAGCCCTGAATTTTTTGGAAACCATAACTTACCACAAGAACGCCAGCAGCCTCGGATTCAGTTTCAAGACGGATATAGTATGTGCCATCGGTGTCTAATCTAAGAGCATAAATGTCTCCGACTGCAATTTCTGTGTAATTATAGAAATCTGAGGGAGCAATGCTATCGGTAGCGGTAATTGCATCTGAAATTGCTGTGCTATGACCATCTGTGCCGAAATAAGCATCCTGGTCGGGTGAATCGAGAGTATTATCTCTGCTGTCCCAAATAATATCGATATCACCAGCATTAGCGGAAATCGCCGAATATAGAGCATAAAGACCAGTCGAGCGAATCCAACCTACTGCACTCGGGTTCGTGCCTGTCCATGCATCCAAAGAGATTCCTGTGCGTTCGACGAGTTCTGTATTTACCGTAGCTTCATTACTTTCCTCATCACCACGATATGCTGAAACCGAAATATCGCCGAGTGCATCGGGGCTGAATTGGTATTGATATACGCCTTCAGCCAAATCTGCTTCGAGTTCACCATTAAAATAAACATAATATCCATCGATACCATCTTCATCATCTTCACTGAGCGATTTCGTCCAGGACAATGTAAGAGTGAGTCCATCGGCATTAGCTGTGAT
>JAGGZE010000185.1 GCA_021162205.1 bacterium | reverse complement strand
GATTATATTCGCATTTGTTCTTGAAAAGTTTATTTAGCGCCTTATATACTGGATCGTATCTTAACGGATTTTTCAACATAGCTATAATTTTTTCATTGAGTTTCTCTTGTAGTGTCTTTATTTCAATTTTTCTTTTGGATATCGCTTTAGATATCCTATTCGATGTAAAAACATCTATTGACATGTCTCCTAAATCTATTTTTTTTATTCTATTATTTAAAAAGTCATAAATAGTATGCTGACGATTCTTTTTATACTCCATTTCTACTTGATTACTCGTAATTATCTTATCTTGGTTGTTATTTATTTTCTCCAACAATGACATTCTGATTTTTTTATTTCCCATCCTATAAAAATCGAGAAATATATTTGTATCTATAAAGATAAGAGTATTCATTTTTCTCCTTCTTCATTTGTTTTCTTCCCTTCCGCTTCCAAATAAATCTTTCAAATCGATTTCCGCAAGGGAAAATAATAAATATCAATTTAAGGGGAAAAGTCGCACATTACATCGAAAATACAGCGAATAAAAATCACAAATTTACTTGATTGTCTTAATGAAAAAAAATAATTATATTGGAAATATGCAAACGAAAAAACTGAAAATATATGGTGTTGTTCAGGGCGTCGGTTTCCGCCCATTTATCAAGCGGCTTGCCACAGAACTTGGATTTGCGGGTTTTATCAGGAATGAAGGATTCGGTGTCGTGATTATATTGCAGAGTGATGATGAAACTTTCAAAAAATTCATCGAAATTTTACCTATTCGGAAACCATTAGCAGCAGTAATCGAACGAATCGAATTCGAGGAAATTCAAACCGATGAACATTTCGATAAATTTTCCATAGTAGAATCGAAAGTATCGGCTGAAATCGGTCTAATGCCTATAGACCTTGCAGTATGCGATGATTGCATTAGCGAGATGTTCGACCCGAAAAATCCACGATATTTATATCCATTCATCAATTGCACAAACTGTGGACCACGATTCACGATTATCCGCGAACTGCCATACGACCGACCGATGACCACTATGGACGAATTCGAGATGTGCGAAATGTGTCGAGCGGAATACGAAAATCCTGCAAATCGGCGGTATCACGCTCAACCGATTGCCTGTCCCGAATGTGGCCCACAGTATTTTATCTATCCCGAAAATATGGGCAATAATCTTGAAATAGATAATAATTTGCCGAATTATGCAAAATCTGTCGCTATCGCATCGAGGTATATCGCCGATGGCAAAATCGCTGCAATCGAGGGTATCGGCGGATTTCATCTCGTTTGCGATGCATCCAATGAAAATGCGATTTCTCGGCTTCGGCAGTGGAAAAGACGCAAAACAAAACCATTTGCGATTATGGCGCGGGATTTAAATTCTATCGGTAAAATCGCCGAAATATCCGACGACGAGAAACGATTACTTCGAATGCCATCGGCACCTATTTTACTCGTGAAAATTAAAAGGAATGATTTGCTGTCAGAACTTGTCGCACCTGGACTTGCATATGTCGGAGTGTTTCTGCCATACGCACCCATTCATCATTTGCTATTTCATTTCGATTCCCCGAAATTTCTTATCGCTACGAGTGGAAACCGTTGCGATGAGCCGATTGCTAAGGATTTCGAGAATGCTGTGCAAAATCTCGATATAGCGGATTTGATACTTTGGCATAATCGGGAGATTCACAACCGTGCCGATGACTCGGTCGGTTTCGTTCTCGGTAGTGAATTTGTCGCTATGCGGCGAGCGAGAGGTTTTGTTCCTCAAAGATATAAACTTCCGAAAAATGGCAAAAAGATTCTCGCTGCCGGCGCCGATATGAAAGGTGGTATCGCTGTTTGCGATGGCGAATATGTCTATCCATCGCAATATCTCGGTGAACTTTCCGAAATTTTAACACAGAATTTCTGGGAAGAAACTGTCGAGAAATTCCTGCGATGGCTGAAATTCAAGCCCGACATAATTGTATTTGATTTGCATCCCGATTATCATTCGAGCAGATTGGCGGGAAAATTTGCATCGAAAAATGAAATACCATTGATTCAAATTCAGCATCATAAAGCGCACGCTTATGCTGTGGCACTCGAACACAATATCACCGAGCCCGCAATCGCTGTGATTTTCGATGGCACAGGTCTCGGCGACGATGGCAAAATATGGGGCGGCGAATTTTTCCTCATAAATCCAACGGGTGGCGAATGTGAAAGGATAGCTCATCTGCGGGAAATCGTTCAACCCGGCGGCGATTCATCGGCGGTGCATATCAAACGGATGGCGTTGGCTTATCTGCTTCAAGCTTATGGTTCGTTCGATAAAATTCCCAAAATTCCCGCAATCGAGAAGATGTCATCGCTGGAAATCGATGCAATCGGCAAAATTTTTAAGCAAAATCGACCGCCGATAACAACGAGTATGGGCAGATTGTTCGATGCTGTCGCTGCGATAACATCGGTCGTTATGGAAAACGAGTTCGAGGCGAAAGCACCGATGCTTTTCGAGGCGAGGGCTTCCATTCTCGACTACGACAATCTATTTTCGCAGATGCCATACCGATTTGAAATTCATCGGGATGAAAAGGGGCTAAAAGCTCTCGATTTCGCACAGACTATTAGAGACATTTGCAGCGATGTGCTTGCCAAAACACCGAACGAGATTATATCCGCAAGATTTCACCAAACGATAGCGACCGCCACTACCGAACTTATCGAATATTTTTCTAATAAATTCGATACGAATATCGCACTATTTTCAGGCGGAGTGTTTCAGAACAGATTATTGCTCGAAATGATAAAAAAGCGACTGCCATCGGATATAGTGCCAAAATTTCCTCTGCGCAATCCCGCCAACGACCAAGGATTAGCAATCGGGCAGGCATACTGGGCGAGTTTATTCGGATAGTGAATTTATTGGTTATCATTCTATAATCCGTTCTCAGATTAATGAGAATATTTCTTGCGGAAGAAGGAGGGGAGGAGTAAATTGGGGAAAGAATAAGAAGGAGAAGAAAAAATGGCGCTAAAAGTTTTCTTGTCATACCAACATGAAAGCAAATTATTTGTTAAAGATTTCCGCGACAAACTTAAAATATATGCCATT
>JAGGZE010000016.1 GCA_021162205.1 bacterium | reverse complement strand
CGGGAAATACTTTGAGTCTCACGGGCGATGCAACAACTGTCGACCTCAGCGGCTATCTCGATAACACCGATACGCAGGATTTGTCTGTCGGTGCAGGCACGGCGACGACATCGTTGATACAATTAACCGGCAGTGCTGCGGATGTGACATTGAGTCAAGGTTCAAATATCACTTTGACGGAAGCTGGCAACATAATAACAATCGCCGCTATCGGAGACGGCACAGGCACCGATGACCAGACACTCTCCGAAGTTCTCGGTCAAGGCAATACCTCCGGTGCCCACGATATTGTTATGAGCTATGGGACCTCATATTCAAGATATATCGGATTCGATGGTGCTTCCGATGCCGGTATCGATATGGCTATTCGTGGAGCTGGGGAGAACTTTGAAATATATGAACCAGAGGATGGGAATAAAGTTCATTTCCGTGTTGTAGATGATGGCGGATGTGATATTTTACAGGGTCGTTTGAATATGAATTCGCATACTATTATCAATGTAACCGATCCTTCCGCTGCGCAAGATGTCGCAACAAAAGCATATGTTGACGGACTTACCGGTGGCGACGATGTGGTAACCTCATTAATTGGAGGAACCAACATCACCGTTTCTAGTGCCACAGGCGATGTCACGGTAAATGTTTCTCCGCAGGGAATTGGTTCCGCTCTTGACGCCGATATGGTCGATGGTCATCATTATAGTTCCAATTGGCCCACGACACTTTCGAATATTCAAACAGCTTGCACCAACGATTTTCACAACATAGGTGGAACGGATGCCAACACCTGGCAGGCGAACACTTCTGCTAATAATGGTTATGTTACCGCTGGCGGAACGAATTACAATATGGTTTGGAAAACGGATGGTAGCGGTAATCCCGCGTGGCGTGCAGATGCAACAGGTATTTCTGGAAGCGGTAACGATAACTACCTCGCAAGATGGAATGGAACAACTGCACTTCAGAGTTCAGGTGCTTATATGACCGACGGTGGCAATCTCGGCATCGGAACGACAAGTCCAGTAGCAAAACTCGATGTGCAATTGCCTTCGACGGCAGCAGGTGGTATGACTGGCATCAAATCAACTGTAACCGGCACGGCAACTTGGTCTTCTTGGGATAGGGGCGTTTACGGTTATGTGACACAAAATAGTAGCAGGTCTGCAGGGGTTTATGGTGTATCTACTTCACCAACAGTCGGCAGCGGTAGAAATTGGGGAGTTATGGGATATGCTTATAACGGCGGAACCAATATAGGTGTGCAAGGATATGTTACAACAACTGGTTCAGACAATGCAGCTATATTGGGACAAGTCGGTGATTTCGATGAAACTTTATTGAACGGTGACTGGGCTGGCTATTTCTACGGCGATGTCAATATCACAGGCAATCTCACAGCACCATCCTCACCTAATATGTGGACCGACCATACTACTTATATTGCCCCTAACAACGCTTCATCCTTTCACATTGAGGATGATGGTGACCTAAATATGGGGGCTACTGCCGACATAACCTGCGATGTCCTTCACGCTAACAAAGTCGACCCGATTGTGCAAATCGATGGCAAACAATATGTAACATGGATGGCAGAAAATGTCGGATTACGCATCGATGTCATCGGTCAGGCGAAATTAAATGATGGCGTTTATAAAATCGACCTCTCCCAGCAGTCTAAAGCATCGGATTTGTGGCTGTTCTATAATGTCGTAGCTGAAAATTCTATTATACCGTTCGTTACTCCGCAAGATAAGGCATATCTCACCGCTCGAATGGAAGGTAGCATATTTATCGTAGAAGCGATGAATGGCGATAAAGATGCTAGATTCAGTTTCCGACTATCGGGGAAACGATTAGATGAGGCGGCTAAATCCGATGTGGAAATAAATACGAATCCAGAACCGAGTGAAAACTACATCGATTTGGATAAATACGATAGAAACGGCAATACTATAAAATAGTTTTATACAAACTGTGCTGGAAGACTTTTTTATATCGAGTCTTTTCCGCAGAATAACATTTTCTACGAAAATGAAATATCAAAAACTATATATAATTATTAAACCAAAGGAGAGGGTGTTATGCGTGATTTAACAAAAACCATTGTTTGGATGTTTATTGTTTTTATGGTTTTCAATTCAGCAGTTTTTGGAATGACATATTTTCGCGTTCTTGTAGATGGTTCCGAATCCGATACGCAGATACAAGGGCAATCGCAGACTTTTGAGATGGATTGCGGTTCGTCGGGCGCTGTGATTGTTACATTCTATTCGGATATCGATTCGAGTGGGACTATAGATACAGGTGAATACCCTATTTTCCAGATGAATTTTGAGGATAATGCCACAGGTTTTCCAGCGGATTCAGACCCGACGGTTGGAATTATGAGTTTCGATTGGCCATTGCATTACCCACCGGGATGTTATGTTTTGGAAGCGAACGACGATGCCGACACACTCGAATTAACCTATACAGTTTCCGCACCGGACCCGCTTTTGAGGTCGGTTTCTGGAACCGTTGTAATGGATGGTATAACACCACCCGACGATATTCTTACACAGCTTCCATTTATGGCTGGCACAATGTCTCCACCGCTTCTTATGTATTTTCTACCCGATACTATGGGAAATTATAGTTTCAACTGGCCCGGAGGTGATGATACAATATCGTTTATGTCGATGGGCAGTGTTGACGGATATGAATTCGATAATCCTGGTCCGATTTCAGTGGATGGACATATTGCCGATTTAGAACTCCACTTCAGCCGACTGGGACTTTCATATCTTACAATTTATATCGATAGCGTTGAAAACGATACACAGATGCAGGGTGAGCTTCTCGAAATCGAGATGAACTGTGCTCCAACAGAACCATCTTTCATTTATGTAGATGTCATTGTCGATATAAACGGAAACGGCGTTATAGATGATGGAGAACCGAGCTTTTTTGCAGAACCATGGTCTATTGAGGATAATGGTTGGGATGAATTTCCGGGAGATAACAATTACGAAAGCGGTATAATCAGGGCTGTTTTGCCAAATCTTCCACCGGGGAACTATGTTCTTTATGCGACAGACAGTATCGCAGAAGTGGATGCTCCACTGACAGTCGAGGCACCGAGTCCTCTTACAATGTCGATTTCAGGCACAGTTTCTCTCGAAACGATAACAGCACCCGATTCGATTCTTGACGGTATAGTGATAATTGCTCGAAGCTCTTTGGATATTGAGACGATGTATTATTGTATTTGCGATTCGATGGGCAATTTCACTTGTAATTGGGCGAGTGGGTCGGATAACATAGACCTGTTTTTTGCAGCACCCTATGTTTCGGAAGAATGGGCATTCGTTG
This sequence comes from bacterium, assembly GCA_021162205.1. Taxonomy (GTDB): domain Bacteria; phylum UBP14; class UBA6098; order B30-G16; family B30-G16; genus JAGGZE01. The sequence goes on along the minus strand of JAGGZE010000016.1, from coordinate 13,563 downwards.
CAGAAACACTGAATATCGACATCGACGGTTTCGAGACAGGAGCGGATTTCTCGGTAGGACTTTCTTCTTATCCAGATTCGATACTCATAAATTTCGAGACAGATTCAGGTGGCTGGGAAATAATGCCGCACGAGATAGAAGCAACATATATCGACCCTATTACACACGAGGTTTTCGATACGAGAGTGTTCCCAGATTCTGGCGATATATATATTCCTGTCAGACCGGATAGTTGTGGTATCGTATTCAGAGCAACAGATACTGTATATTTCTATGACCATAACTTTATCTCGCCGTTCGATACTCTCTGGATATCGGAGACTGTTTATCCTTCGGAGTTCGATGTCTATGCCGACCAAACAAATTACCATTTCTTGCTCTATTTCGATAATTTCGAATTGGATTCGGTCCCGATAGATGGAATTAGCGTGGAGCTTTATGGCACGGATTCGTTGGGACACGAATATTACACCGATTTCCATGTTTTCATCGAGTTATATGATAGTGTATATTTGGTCGCAAGCGAACGCGAACTCTGCGATGGCGATTGGACATTAGTGATACCCGATACTCTGCCGGGCAATTATATACCATCGGTAACCGAAACGACATTCAACATCCCCGAGGTTCCGGATTGGCCCTGGTATGGAATACATATTCCTGTCGGTTTCGATGATATTACCGAGAAACAATTACCGAAGAAAATGGAAATAAATATTCATCCCAATCCATTTAATAGCAGCGTCGCTGTCGAGTTCTATATGGAACAATCCGGTAATGCAACCGTTGCTGTTTATAATATGATGGGTGAATTAGTTAATACTCTTATCGATGGAATAATTCAGGATGGAAATCACAGCGCTATCTGGAATGGCACAGATGCAAATGGAATGCAGACACCCTCGGGAATTTACTTCTTCCGAATCTCGACTCGTTCCGAAACGAAGATTTTGAAAGGACTATATATACGATAACTATAAACTTCTTTCCCTCCCCATCGATAAAATGGGGAGGGAAACAGGATAAAAGAAAATGAATGCGAAGTTTAACATAAATCTCATTCTCGTGTTGGTATTGTTTGCGCTTTCTGCAAATAGTGCGTTTGCTATTTCTTATCTGCACATTTTGAATATGGATGATGAAGAAATCGACACTATTGTGCAGGGAAACCGGTATGCCATAGAAATGGATTGTGAATCGGGAACATTAGGCGTGATTATTGCTCACGACTTGGATGCCGATGGAATATTCGACCCGGACGATGATATATTAATTAGTGGCTATTTAGAGGATAATCGTTATGACTCTATGGATCCAATGGGAAACGATTTCGATACTACCGATGGTCTAATGCGTTTGGAAATATTCTATTTTTTGGACGATGGAAACTATATATTTGTATGTTGTGAAAATGGGGACTCTATCTCCCGCCCACTTTACATATTAGCGCCGGACTCTGTCCTCAGGTCTGTATCGGGAACAGTTTCATTCGAGGGAATTACACCACCGGATACAATTTTTGGGCTTTTACTTGTATTTGCACGGAGATTGGATTTTTCTATGGCAGGACTCACCGAGGTGGATTCTATGGGAAATTATAGTATCAATTGGCCCGTAGAAGCAGAATCATTGGAGCTTGGTATATTTTATGTAGGACTCGAAAGATATTTTGCAGATACATTAGGTTATGTGGAACCAGAGGATATTGAAACATTAGTATTCGTCGATGGACATATCACCGATATTAATTTTTTTGTGCCTTTTTGGATTCCCGATTCTGGTGTAATCGATGGACATATCATTTCAAGCGAAAGCGAACCGATAACTGCTGATTCTCTTTTCCTAATTATCAAGAAAAATGAAATTAGAGAGGATGATTCCGTTATCTCTTATTGGGAAGATACATTCTATACCGATTGCGACACTGGATATTTTGAATTTTTCATTCCTCTCGATAGATGGGGGGGAGCATGTGGTAATATTTATTACTATAAAGTTCCTGCGGGATATATAATACCCGAAAACGAATGGGGCTGGGGATTTTGGTTCAATACAGAAGAAGGAGTAACCGAATGTGTATTCAACGATACTTTATTCATCCCCAATGACACATTATGGCTTTCGTATTCTTTTGACGAGGGCACTACTCCTGTTATTATCGACCTGCCTGTGAAGGTTAGTAACCGTGATTTTGGCTATGTAGAGACTGAAATTTCACCGGAGTCTACAATAGCAGTAGGAATATATGATGATGGTGAGGAATATTGCGATTATTCTATTTTTCTGAACTGTGATAGCTGTTTGCCGGAAAATTACGGTTTCCGAAGCGGTGAAGCGAGATGTTCGCCGGGTGATACTTTCGATATAGTAGTCGCCGAGATGAACGCTTTCGTTGCGGGAACTTTACTCACACCCGAAGGCGAAAGAATATTCAAAGACGATTGGATGCAAATTTGCGAAGTGCCATGGTATGAACACTGTTTTTATAAAGGTGTTGAAATAATCGATGGAGTATTTAGTCTTCCTTTATTCGAATATTGTTTTTATAAATTTGAAACGCATTTTGCCAACGATACAATTCCTTTTTATATGTTTCCGCATACATTTGAAAGATACATAGCACCCGATACGAACACAGTGAATATTGTTTTATATCCCGCCGATACTACCTTTTGGCTTTATCTCGATATCGATTCCGATGAACCGATGGACGATTCACTTCTCGTTACGATATCTTCACCGAATGACAGTTCATATATTTCAATTGTGTTCGCTACAAATGAATGGGTGTCTATTCCTATTCCCGATGATTTTACGGAATCATGTAAGATTCGAATAGGAAACAATGAATATACCGAATCGCCATTCACACGCTTGATAGAGAATAACGGTTATATAGAAGTGATGCCCGGCGACAGCATTTATCTTACAGCGATTATGCCGATAGATAATTTCGTTCTCGAACTTGTCGAAGACCCCGAAGATTCGTGGCAGCATCCTATGCGTAAAACCGATTTTTATATGAATTATTATAGTATCGAGGACACTCATCTTGTTTATAGATACACACCAAATGATTGGTCTTCATTAATATTGCCGATTTTCGAGGAGCAATATCTATTCGGAATGGTGTGGCAAGAAGAGGAATGTGCAAAGCATTATTTCATCGCTAATGCTAACGACCTTATAATAATCGGTGGTCCGTATCGACCAAGCCATGTGACAAAGTATTTAAATAAGGGCAGTGCGGAAACACTTCTCTACTGGACAGGTTATCCTCCATGGGCGCTTCCTGCGGAGGATAGTATATTTGTTCATGCCTCTTGTGTGCAGGTTCCAGACCACCCCGAAAACCACTATTATCGCGAGCTGCCATTTTTCTTCGGATATTTCGGTAATGTTATGTGTTTCCACGACCTATGTGATGGACAATGGACATTTACATTTCCCGAAACATTACCAGGCGGATTTACACCCGCATTCACAGAAACTTCGTTCTATGTCGAGAATATATCTATCTATCCCGATGAATGGCAAACATTCCCTATTAGTATTCCTGTGATAGGACCTCCCGGTATAGAGGGAAATGTTATCATAAACAGTATCGCCGACCCATCGATTGCGTATTGGGTAGTATATGCTGTGCTTTATGATTCCGTTGCGGATACCATTGTTGCTGAAGATGTAGTATATCAATATTATCCTTTTAATTCCGAACATTATAAGTTCACTCTGACAGATATTCCATCGGGTGATTATATACTTCGCATCGAATATCGTGGTTCGGATGATTCTATGTTCTATTATCCAGATGAAGCAGTGATACATTATTCGGGTGGACATATCACGGCACCCGATTTCTATGTCGATTACCTTGCAGGTATCGCTCGAGTATATATTACGGGTCTCCCAGAAGAATTATATACGGGGTCGTTTGTGGAAGTTTTTAGTGATATCGATACTTTTTTCGAACATATAGGATTCGGCGATTTGGTTGCACGCTATGCGTTTTGCGATTCAGGTGAAACTTTGGAAATACCGTTGCCAGAAGGCGATTGGAAAATTAAACCGATGGTTCTTTACGGTTTATCATCTATACCGGAAGATACAATTCTTTCATCTGTTCCAATCGATACACACTATGTCGTATTTCAATATGGTGGGTTTTCGAGCGGTAGCGCTGTTGCAGGCACATTTGTAGCAGATACTTTCGACCCATCGCCGATTTCGGTCGATAGTTTCATCGTTACACTTTATGGTATAGATGGCGAAACCGCTTTACGCGACACATTCGCGGATATATACGGCGATTTTGCGATATATAATCTATATTCTCCTGCAATTTACTTTTTGGGAATAGATTATATGGGTTCGGGAACGGTATTTATCGAAAAGAAATTTTTCAGAATAGATATACCGTTTTCCGATACATTGGAACTCGACGATATATATGTCGATAATGGCAATGCCACTGTGATAGTCGATTTGCACGGTGTCGATAGAGAATATTTGGATTCTGTTCAAATTAAAGTTGTCGCGAATGATATAGATGAAATTGCGGATACACTCGTATTTGCATTCGATACATTTTCGATATCGGATACATTTATACTTTGCGATGGCAGTTGGACAATTTTCGCTCCCGAGATAGACAGTATCGAATTTGTTCCATCCGAGACGACTTTGATTATCGATGAAAGCGCCGCAACATATAATATCGAATTTGCAAATCCTGCCGATATTCGAGAAATCCAGCATAAACCCGATGAATTATTGTTATTCGCATATCCTAATCCTTTCAACAACACTGTTATGATAAATCTTGTTTTGGAGGAAAGTGATAATGTTGTATTAGAGGTTTTCGATATAGCTGGCAAGAAAATAGACATTCTTGCCGTCGGTAAATTCAATGCTGGTGAACACATTTTTCATTGGGCAGGAAAAGATAGTAAAGGCAAAAATTGTAGTTCGGGTGTGTATTTTTTCCATGCGAGAACCTCGAAAAAAAGCAAGGTAATAAGAGGAATCTATTTGAAATAAATAGTTAGAATAAATGGAAATATTACAAACAATCGTATATAAACGAATGGTGTATGATGTCGAATAAAATTCATTACATAATAGATAAACTTGAAAACGCAGATATACAGATTGTGAATTATGTAATGGCTTTCTTTTTCATTGTGCTTACGAGAGGTTTTTTAGAAACACTCTTGATAGAGCAAAAGCTTATACAGGTGAAAGAGTTATTGATACATTATCCATTGTTTTTTTTGGCTCTTCTTGTTTCTATCGGTATGCTACTTGCTGTTTTGTCCAAACAAAATATATCCCGTGTATTTAAGATATTAATCCCTTTTTATATAATAATTATTGTCCCGCCGTTGCTCGATACTATTATTTTTGGAGTAGGAAATTACTCGTTAGGTTATGTGCTTTCACCACAAAGCACAATCGGAGATGTTCTTCGAAAAATGTTCACTTTTTACGGATACCCTTTAAATGCTAAAGTAACGCTCGGTATAAGGATCGAGATAATTCTTGGGATGACAGGTGCCTTTTTCTATATTTGGTTAAAAAGCCATTCTATATTAAAAGCCATTATAAGCGCTTTTGGGGTATATCTTCTGACATTTTTCTATCTTGCTGCTCCATTTTTTAAAGGATTACTAATGAAAGCGGTTATGTTAATCGGGTTTTCCGAAAGAAGCGCATATATGGGCATTTCCACATATTTTCTGTTCCTGTTAGTAATTCAGTTGCCAATTTTGGTATATATATGGAATAAACGGAAATCGATTGCGATAATACGCAATATCCGTCTATATCGAATAGCGCATTTCTGGTCGATGCTGTTTTTAGGATTATGGATTGGTCTCAGCGGCAGGTTATCTCTTATTGTTGAAATGAATTTTTTCGATATAGTATGTGGTTTTGGTATGGTATTATTCGCATACTTATTTTCTGAAATTATCGATAATATCGACTCGATTTCAAATACCGAGCATCGAACCGCTATTAGAGATTTAAGCAAAATGGAAACAGTATATATTGCAGTGATATATTTTACACTCGGTATCCTGTGCGCTGGAATGATTGAAATGAGACTGGTATTTCTCTATTTAGTTTTTTGTGGAATATATTGGATTTACTCGATTCCTCCTCTCAGAGTGAAGAAAATTCCCATTCTCGCAACCGCATTAATAGCGCTCGATTCGCTTATTCCGATTCTTGTCGGTTTGACTATGACGGGAAAATACACTGGAAGATTGTTATCTGGATTTGCATTAGGATTGTTCGTTATATTCACACTTGCATTTAATGTAAAGGATTTAAAGAGCTGTGAAAGCGATAAAAAAAATGGAATAGCAACCTTAATGACAATTCTGGGCGAAAAAGTTGGAAGAAAAGTAATAGGATTATTAACGGGAATATCATACGCTTTTGTCCCGTTTTTTATTCGGCTTCATTCGTTTATTTTTATTATAGTATCACTTACTTTTGGAGTTTTCACATATCTCGCAATTACCAATCGTATCATAAACGAAAAAGGTATGTTTTTAGTTTATTTTATTTTTTTGATTACTATTTCAGTCTTTTGGGAACAGCAAATTCGTCAATTGATAATTAATATAAATTAAATAGGGAGGCAAAATATGTTTAAATTTAAATTATATGGTCGAAATAACTTAACCAGACAAATAAAATGGATAATTCTATTTTCTTTTATGGTTGTTTGTTTCGGTCAAAATAGAACAGGTTTGAATGAACACGATGGTTCTGTTATGAAATTGAAATCTCAACAGTCGCAGGAACAGTATTCTAATGACGATACTGTTTATTCGGGACAAATCGATGTTCAAAAATCCGATTTTAGCGAGTTCGAGAAGACAGATGGAATATTTGTTCCCTGGAGCGACAAGGAAAAGGACGATGGTGGTTATCTTGTTCCGCGCGCCGATTATAAAGGTCAATTGCAATTTGTTCGCGGTATGGCAGATGTCATCTTTGTTCGATTGCGTTATTATAAAAAACTCGCCGAACAAGCTGGCAATCAGCAACGTGTGGAAGAACTGGATAATGACATTAAACTTTGTCAAGAAATACTTCAAGCGCTTGAAGAACACGATAAAGACAAGGTTCTATTGCTTGTATCCCAATGCAGTCAGACCGTTCATGGGTTGGTCGATACTTTAAAGAATATGAAAGCTATTTGTCCTGCCGATGCGGATAGATATTATTTTCGTCTTCCAGATGAATGGAGTGCTGCTGCGAGACAAATATATGAAAAAGATAATGGCAAAAAAGTGAAGCATTCAGCGGAAGAATTTGAAGCAGTCGGTGTTCCCGCTATTTCCTGCCGAGAAAATCCAACAGGTCATGACACACCACCGCTCGAACTATGGCCGGAGAAAGCCGATGGGCTCGCAAGAACTGTATATAGAAGTCCCTGCACATGCTTTATGCAGGTAGTTCGACACGAAGACGATGATGGTGATGGATTATTTGGTGGAGAGACCGATGTTATTTATCAAATGGAGATGGATGGCTGGTATTTCCTTACTGGTGAAATATCAAGTGATGACAGTGAATTCGACTGTAATTTGATGTATGCAAAGACAAAGAACTCCAGTTCCGATGGAATGGAAATCGAGGCATGGGATACCGACGGTGGATGGTCGAAGGATGACCAGATAGATATAAGCCCTGTGGGTTCAGATGTGAATTTTACTTATAATTTTTCCACGAAGCATTGGTCGGGAGATGTCTCTACACCCTATTCAGATGGTGGTGGTGGCAATCACTGTTGGTTCTCTGTATCGAGTTCTTATGATGACGATGAAGGACAACGCAGTATTACATGGCAACAGTCTGAAAGTAATCACCGTTCAGGATGCTTATCCAGCGAGGGAAGCACTGCTGATATGCCGGTAATACAGAACAACAGCGGTCAGAGATATGAATCTGACCAAAATTATATAGATGAATACTATAAGTTCTGGGTTAGAAGCGGTGATTATTTCCAGATATATATGGATGGATTGGATACCGACCTCGACCTATATCTATATAATCCATCAGGGACTTATAAAGATGGTAGTTTCGGCACAGGCTCATCTGAACATGTCGAATACACTGCTGATGCAACAGGTTGGTGGTATATAAAAGTGCATTCATTCAGCGGCTATGCCGATTGGTATTATTTGTATTTCTCGAACTATTTAGAAAATGATTATAACTATATTACCGATGGCGCAAGCGACAGAGGATTTTTGGTCGATGATTATGGTGGGGAAACGAATTACAAAGACAACGAGGATTATTACAAATTTTATGTTACTGCTGGACAATGTATAAACTTTTCCATCTCCCACGATGCTGGCGATGATTTCGACCTTGCATTATATAATCCTTCAGGGAGTTATAAAAGAGGATCGTATGGAACAGGAACCAGTGATGCCGTTTCATATTGTGCCGATGCCACAGGATATTGGTATGCAAAACCATACCAGTATTCAGGTTGGGGATATTATATTTATTCGTTAGATATCACAGCAGAACCGAGCACTCCTTCTCTATCCTCTCCTGCTAATGGAGCACATTTCGATGGCGGAGTAAATGTGAATTTCAATTGGTCGGATGTAACCTGTGATAAATACAAGATACATTTTCGTAGAAGTGCTCCCGATGCGATGGATTTAGGGGACTTCACCACTTACAGTTCTTCTTATAGTAAATCTTTTAGTGTTCCCGGAACTTACTATTGGAAAGTCGTCGCACAAAATTCTTGTGGCAGCGATTGTGGAGACAATTGGACAAGTGAAAGATATTTCTATATCGATAATCTTGCTGCTCCTGTTGGTTGGGATTTACAGGATGCATTTCCATCATGGGGTGGCAAGGGCAACCAATGGGACAATGAAGGGGAATATAGCGATGGATGCGGTTGGTTGTCTTTAAATAGAACCGACCCATCCGGTCCATACGCCGGTCAGTATAATATGAGAGATTACTGGAGACGCTATACACACGATGCCTCGATTCGCTCTAATGGATGTGGACCTGGAACTGCTGCTTGCTCGGGAGAGGGAACTCCAACCGATGAAACTTTTTATAATTGGCAATTAAGCGCAAGCCCAAATTCGGGTGGATACGACCTTCATTCGGCAGGGTCAGATATGTGTTATGTCAAACCATATTACGGATGCGATACGGGTCGGATGTATTATAGAGACTGGTTAGGTGCAAGTGGCGCTGTGAAAATTCCTGAAACTGGGTTTAAAGTTTGTTTCACTCATTGCGGCCATTTAGGTCCCAGCGACTATGGACGAGTATATTATAGCATAAATGGTGGGACATCATGGATTCAGATAACCGCTTACTCTTCGCTTCCAGCGGATTGGACTTATGTCGAACTTAATCTTGGAGCCGCTGTTGGGACCATTGTCCATATACGATTCGAGATAGATACTTACCGGGCTAATGGAGCAGGAGTTCGCAGGAACTACGCTGGTTGGTGGATAGACGATATTGGAATCGTAAAACCTTTTAGCGCAGGAACTATGCCCGCAACACAGTATGTATGTGCGGGTGGAGCTCACGATATAAATCTTCCAACAGGACAAACAGGCGGACACACTGGTGTTCCGTTCGAGTATAAATTACAGGAAAGCCCGACACATACGAATTGGACAGATGTCGATGGCGTGTGGAGAACTACGGCTACCGCAGATAATCCACCATCGGATCCTTATTATTATCGTTATATGGTTCGCCGAGGACCCAGTTGGGGATATGCCAGTAGCTATACTACTACTATAAAATATAATACAGAACCTGCAGGCACATGGACAGGACGCCAAAACACTGAATGGATGGAATCGGAGAATTGGGGGCAATGCCAGATACCGAGCGGTATTGCCGTTATAATTCCCAATGTTACAAACGACCCTGAAATATCATCGGCAGTTCCAAATATAACGAAAATCACAGTAAATTCGGGAGCAGTCCTTACAATTAACTCGAGTGGAAGCATAAATATGACTACCACTGGGACCGATTGCGTAAGGGATTATGGAACAATTAAACAGAATAATGGAAATCTCGATGTAGATGGCTATTTTTATGTCTATGGGGGTGGAAAATACTATTTGTATAATGGAACATGTGATATTAGCCGTGATATGCGCATATACGATAATAATGGAACATTAGCGGATTTTGCAGGTGGAACAGCTACTATCGGTTCGGGTGGCACTTACTGTTTGCGCGTGGGCTATTCGGGTTCTGGAACAGGAGAGGCAATAATCGAAGGTGCAACAGTAAATTCAGACCATGTGCGCATATATTCGGGTGGATTATTAACGATGACAAGCGGAATATTGAATATAACTAATGCTAGTAATTATGAAGGTGGATATGGCGGTATGGATGTTTATGGTGCCGCTAATGTGAGTGGTGGAATTGTTAATATAGCGGCGGACTGGGAAGGATGGGGAGGAGTTTCTACATTCAGTGGCACTGCCGATATAAATATAACAGGACATTGGTTTCCAAGACCTTCCTATAATAGCATAATGAATGTTCAGGCTTCTGCCGACCTCACTTGTGGAAGTATCCCCAACTATCAAGGAACAATAAATCAATCGGGAGGAACAATCCATGATAATGGATATTATTATGAGCAGCGGGAGAGTTATCCAGGAGGACAATTCCACGGCACTGGCGGAACTATAGAATTCGGCGGTGCCTCATATATCGATATAGATAGTGATGGCACATACTTCTATAATGTGAATATAACAGGCACTCGCGACCTCGGTGCAGCCACCGATTCATATGTTGAAGAAATGGATGTCAATGGAGACCTAACGATAACGGGAAGTTTAGATTCAGATGGACGAAATGTAGAGGTTGCAGGCAGCTGGATAAACAATGGAACATTCATTCACGACAATGACAATGTCACATTTGATGGTGCAAGTGGAGAAAATCACATTAGTGGAACATCGCTAACAACATTTTATAATTTATATGTAACAAAATCCGGTGGAAATATCGGTTTAACTCAGGACATTGCAATATTACATGAAGTAAATGTTTCCAGTGCGTCGAATGTGGGAATTTGGGTAGGACCGAACAAAGACGATTGCTCGTTTTACTATGATATGGAAAAGTTGACAGGTGCACAACTCGAAGACCTTTCGGGTCATTCGCATAACGGCACGGTTGAAGGCACTCCAACAGCGGGCGATTCAGGTGTTGTTGGAAAAGCTTATGATTTCAATGCAGGCACTGATAGAATTTATGTTACCAGTGCGGGACTTCTCGGTGCAACTGTTACTATATCTCTATGGGCGACTTTTAATGGTGGTAATCATATGCTGTGGTGTATCGATAATGACAATACTGGACCAAACCTTTATTTTACGGGAGGTAATATATATTTAAATACATGGGATGGAACTAGTAATCCTTTCTGTGCGCAACCGGCTAATGTTGAAAACTGGCACCATTATGTTACAATTATTCAGTCGGGCAACACAAAACTATATATCGATGGTGTCGAAGCTGGAACAGCAAATTATCGAACTCCGACTGAAACAGTATTTTACATCGGTTCATCGAGCACAACTTATGATTGGGATGGTAAAGTAGATGAGGTGGCGGTTTTCAATAGAGCATTGACACTACAAGAAATCCAAGCGCTATATCATCATGCTGGAGTTTTCGAAATAGATGTGCCCGATTAAGTATTAACAAAAATTGTGTCGGGAATAATGGCTGGCAGTATTACACAGTCTGGATTGCGATTAATTAAGTTAATTTTTCGAAATATATTGTCGGGTGTGCGATTTGTTTTAAATCGTTTTTTCCAATTGAAATAAATATGCTCGATAGCTAAAATTTTCACCAATAAAATTATTTCTGCTTATAATACCATTTATAAACTCATAATAATAGGATAAATCTTCCGACATCGATAAATTAAATCGACATCGGGAAATGTTTCCTACATCCCGCGCATTCATCTGGCATCCCGACCAAACGAGCGCATCGGGGCTTATCTTGTGCATGCGATAATGGAAGATGGGAAAACGATAACAAGGATGATTGTGTATCTTAAATAAAAAAATAAGCGAACGCCTGGAACCTTCGGTTCTTTTTGAGCCCTTCGGCTCTTTTTAAATGGTTAAAAATTTATTTCGATTGAGCAGGTGCAACAAGGAATTCAGACTTTGTCTGAAGGGAAGTTGCACAATAAAAACACCCGAATGGGTGATTAATCAGGTGCAACAAGGAATTTCGGCTTTGTCTGAAGGGAAGTTGCACGAAGAGAACACCTAAAGGGTGCAGGGGAATCCTGCCCTTTCGATTAGGAATTCATCCATAAATTTTTCAGCCGCTATGAAAGCATCATCGAGGGATAAACCTTTGGCGAGTGCTGTGGCGAGTGCCGATGACAATGCACAGCCAGTGCCTCGAACATTGTAATTCAATCGCTTACGCCTATATTCGAATGTCTTCTCGGGAGTAACCAAAATATCCTCGACAATATGATTTTGAGAATGCCCGCCCTTGAGCAAAATTCCATCGAACTCATATTTGTTCACCATCTCGTGCAGAAACCGGTTGTTCAAATGCTCATTGTCGGTATCGAAAAGAATGTAAGCTTCGGGCAAATTCGGAGTAAGCACAGTAACCGATTGTGCAAGCGCCTCGAAAATATTGTGAATATCGCCCTGTTCGACTAATGGCATACCATCGGATGTTTGCAGGACAGAGTCCCATACGATAGGCACTCTCAAATTTTTCAGGTCGTTATAAATAGTTTCGGCGCCTGCGATTGTCGGTATCATACCGATTTTAACCGCATCGGGAGGTATCTGCTCGATTATTCGACTTACCATCTGATGAGTGATATCGGTCGATATTTCGGCATATTCGTATCCCTTTTCAAAATCCTGCACAGTAATTGCGGAAATCGCTCCACCGACTTCTCCACCGAGCGTGTGAATCACAAGAGCATCGAGCAAAAATCCTGCCTTGCCAGATGGGTCGAGACCCGAAATTACAAATACGAACGGCTTATTTTTTTTAGGATTATTATCCATATTATTAAAATATTTTAAAACAATTTCGCAAAAATTTTGTCTATATGTTCGAGAAGCAAGAAAATAAAATTTTTCAAGGAGGTCAAGATGTTTTGGTTCGGAATCGCAATATCGATAGCAATTTTATTCGGTGCAATCGGTGATTTGAAAGTTTAAACAAAATCCATATTAAAAGTGAGGTAACAAAATGTTTTGGTTTGGAATCGCAATCGGCACGGGGGTGATGATAGGAGCATTCGGTGAACTCGGCATAGAAATCCGAAAACAGGCAAATAACTTCTCGAAAATAATCATTCCGCTATTAATGATATTCGCCATCGGATTTGTTCTTATTTCGCCAGCATTCGGACAGAGCAGTTCGACAGTGCAGAATTCGGCGAATTCATCGCAGCAGGATTCGATAACTGTTCAAAGTTCGACTCATTCGTTCTCGATGAAACTCGGTCCT
>JAGGZE010000055.1 GCA_021162205.1 bacterium | reverse complement strand
TCCTGATTAATCAAATAACTTTTCACCAATTAAAAAGAACCGCAGGTTCCACCCGTTCGGGTGTTTTTATTGCATTGCTTTCCTCCCGACAAAGTCGGGATTCCCTGCAATGCCTGATTAATCAAATAACTTTTCACCAATTAAAAAGAACCGCAGGTTCTTCAGAAAGGTTTAAATATTTTCTAACGAACCTTGTTCGTTAGAAATACTAAAGTTTTCTTGAAGGGGTCTGGGGGAACTTCTTTTGAAAAAGAAGTTCCCCCAGAAAGAGCCGAAAGTTCATTTCTTGATTTTGCTGGCGAGAGTATATAGCACTGCCATTCTAATTGCGACACCATTTGTAACCTGTTCGAGAATTACAGAATCGTCGGCATCGGCGATATCGGGGTCGATTTCTACTCCACGATTTATCGGTCCTGGATGCATAATTATATGGTCGGGGTCTAATTTTCTTTTTCGCTCGGCAGTCAAACCCCAGAACATCCGATATTCTCGCAGCGATGGAATAAGTCCGGAATGCTGGCGTTCGAGTTGAAGCCGCAGAACATTCACGACATTTGCGCCATCGAGTGCGGAATCTATATCGGTTGTATAGTCCACGCCGAATACATCGGGATATGGCGGCAATAAAGTCTTTGGAGCGCAAAGCACGACATTCGCACCGAGTTTTTTCAATCCATAGATATTGCTTCTAGCGACTCTCGAATGGCGAATATCTCCTAAAAGCACTACTTTGAGACCATTGAATTGCATGAATTTTTCTCGCATTGTGTAAAAGTCGAGCAATGCCTGTGTTGGATGTTCGTTTGTGCCATCGCCAGCATTTATAACGGGGACTTTGGTGGTTCGGGAAATATATTGTGGTGTCCCGATACTGCTGTGCCGAATGACTATCATATCGACTTTCATAGCGAGAATGTTGCTGATTGTATCGCGAAGTGTTTCGCCTTTTTTTACACTCGATGTCGAGGTCGAGAAATTGACCACATCGGCGGAAAGTCGTTTCTCGGCGAGCTCGAATGAAATCCGTGTCCTTGTCGATGGTTCGTAGAAAAGATTGACAACCGTCAACCAGCGCAATGTCGGGACTTTTTTCAAATCTCGTTCCAAAATATTGCGAAAAGCTTTCGCTTCATCGAGAATGTATAAAATTTCGTCGGCGGAAAGATATTTTAGTCCCCAAAGATTATCGTGTTCAAAAGGCATTTGTATCTCCCAATTTATTTTCTTTTAATTAGCATAATTTTATCTTCGCCATCGGTTTCTTTGGTTAAAACCTGCACATATTCATTGTCGCGCACCTCGACTTTCCTACCGATATAATCCGGTTGAATCGGCAATTCTCTGCCATCGCGGTCAACAAGAACTGCGAGTTGAATACTTTTCGGGCGACCGAAATCTAAAATAACATCGATTGCCGAACGAACAGTTCGTCCTGTGAATAGAACATCGTCGACTAAAATTATTTTTTTCCCTTTTGGGTCGAACTGTATTTCAGAACCTTTAGGATGTGGAAAATCGACAGTTTCGCGGAAATCGTCTCGATACAATGTTATATCTACACATCCTGATAGGATTTTCACTTTTTCAATATCCTCGATTATATTAACGATGCGGTTCGCGAGGTCCACACCTCTCGTTCTTATACCGATGATGCTTAGATTATCCGCACCCTCGTTTTGTTCGAGTATCTGATGTGCAATTTTATTCAAACTTCGCAATACAGCTTTATCATCCATCAAAATTTTTGTCATTTATCCTCCTACGATTTGTGAAAAAATAATCGATTTAAAAATTTCGACAAGAAATATTTTAATTAAATAAATTAAATACCTGTGTAAATACCTGTGTAAATATTTATGTTGATTTTTTGCTAATTTTTGTTATTATTTGAATCAATAAAATATTGAGGAGTTATTCGATGCAAATAATAGAAAAAATTTCAAATATGCAATCGTATGTGAAAAAGAACCGACTCGATGATAAATCTATCGGTTTTGTGCCTACGATGGGTTATTTTCACGAAGGACATCTTTCATTGATGCGAATTGCACGGCAGAAATGCGATATTTTAATCGTTTCTATTTTTGTTAATCCCACTCAATTCGGACCTAACGACGATTTCGATAAATATCCCCGTGATTTCGACCGCGATAAAAAATTATGCGAGCGGGAAAATGTCGATGCTATTTTTATTCCATCAGCAGAAGAAATGTATCCCAAAGGTTTTATCGCCTATGTAGATATGGATGGCGATATGACCGAGGTTCTATGCGGGAAATATCGTTCGCGGCATTTTCGTGGAGTGATGACGGTCGTGAGCAAACTATTCAATATTGTCCAACCAGATATCGCTGTATTCGGCAGGAAAGATGGTCAACAATTGGCACTTATTCGCAGGATGGTTGCCGATTTGAATTTCCCGATAGAAATTATCGGCGGTCGGACGATTCGTGAAAACGATGGTCTCGCAATGTCTTCTCGGAATAAATATCTAAATTCCGAACAGAGAAAATCTGCGTCTGCATTATATAAATCGTTACTTCTTGCAAAAACGATGATTGAAAATGGTGAAACCGATAGTTTTGAAATTATTGCGAAAATGAAGGACTTTATATCTAATTCGGGAGATTTTGAAATTCAGTATATAGACATAGTCGATGCCGATACGCTTAAACCGGTGAATACGGTGCAAAATAAAGTTATGATTGCACTTGCAGTTTTTCTTGGAGAAACGAGATTGATAGATAATATTATCGTATAAAATTAAATATACTTCGGAGAAGTAATTTATGAGGAAGCTCATTATTTATTTTTTCATATTTATTACAGGAGTATGGGGCAACTGGAATATGTTCCATTACAATGCTCAGAACACAGGATGCACGCATTAGCTCCACCTCTTTGCGATTTTACGGGAATTAGTATCGAATGGTCGGTATAGCTTGGAGGCGCGATTCAATCGAGTCCTTCGCTGATTCTTTCAGGTGATATTGTCGGTCTCGATTCGCTAATCGCTAATATATATGGTATTTGGTCGAGTGATGATAGCGTAGTAGTAACATTAGATAGTATATTTAACATAGAACATTGCAGGATTTGTCCTGTGGCAAGGTGAACAAAATGGATATAGATAAAACAGAAATAATATATGGAAGGCAGCCTGTATTTGAGGCATTGCGTGGTTTTCGAGAAGTATATACAATATATGCTATCGAAAATGCGTTAAAATGGCTTAAAGAAAAAGCGATATATAATAATATAAATATTGTTGCAGATATTAAATTATTAAATAAGGAGAAATTATATAATTTGATAAAACATCCCGACCATCAGGGTATTGTCGCACAAGTTGAAAAATATCGATATACATCGGCGAAAATTATACTCGATAGAAAACCTGAAATTATATTGATTGCCGATAGTATAACAGACCGGCATAATCTCGGTGCTATGATACGAAGCGCGAATATTTTCGGAGTCGGGGCGGTAATAATTCCCCGAAATAATAGTGCAGATATAAATTCGGTAGTAGTTCATTCGAGTGCAGGAGCGACAGAACATACCCCAATTGTTATGGTAGAATCTATAAATCATTTTATACGATTAATTAAAGAACGGGAATATAAAATATTGTCAGCAGTGAAACCATCAAATGATGCTACATCTATATTGGAATTTAAATCATTCTCGAAAGTAGCTATTATTATGGGTTCAGAGGGAAAAGGCGTATCTAATAAAACGCAAAGTATATGCGATGATAATATTTATATACCACAATTCGGTGAAATAGATTCATTCAATGTATCGGTTGCGACCGGAATTATACTGTTCCAATTGAAAAAAAGACTTTTATAATATGTAAATATTTATTTAGTAAGGAAAAGATGATGTTTAGAATTGGTTTATAGTATAAATTGAAATATATTATTTAATCTTTTTATTTTTCTTTTTTATTATATCTTTCAGTTGTTTTGCCAAAAGGTTGCCCTTACTTGCCAAAAGTCCTATACCGACAGCGAGATTTTCTGGCAAAGTCGCAAGCCAAGTCTCATACGATAAGTCGATATCGCCATATCGTTCATCATACTGAGATTTTAATAGTCCGTATTGCTTATTGAATTTCATACATTCTTCGAGAACTTTCACAGGATAATGATAGCCCTTTTCGCCATCGAGAAGTGTTAAAGTAGCTACTATAATATCGTCATCGGAACCCTGAAGCGCGAGAAATATAGTATCGAAATCGGTATTTTTCAGGTCGCCGAAACGAATAAGACATACTTTTTTTTCGGGGTCGGCAAAATAAGATAGATTAGCTTGTTCTAAAAGAATTTTCAATCTATCGAATTTTCCCTTAGATATATTATTATCCATAATTATTCTCCTGATGCAATAAATATTATTTGGCTAAATTAACAGCTTGTTCGACAACATCGTCCATAGATGCGAATACAGGAATATCAGCATCTTTGAGTATTTTGCGTCCTTCGGTTTCATTTGTGCCTGTCAGCCGGGCGATTATAGGAATATTCGGTTTAAATTCAGCGATTGCATCTATAAGGCCTTTTGCAATATCATCGCATCGAGTTATACCGCCGAATATGTTGAATAAAATTACTTTAACATTTTTATCTCTTGTTATTATATCGAGTGCTTTGACAACTTTTTTCGGATTCGATGAACCGCCGACATCGAGAAAATTCGCAGGTTCACCGCCATAATGTTTGACGAGGTCCATAGTCGCCATAGAAAGCCCTGCACCATTGACTACACAGCCGATATTTCCAGTAAGTTGAACATAAGAAAGTCCCATTTCCTTAGCCTCTAATTCCTCCTGTGAGTATTCATCCTTATTACGCAATTTCAAATAATCGGGATGTTTCATAAGACCGCTGTCATCGAGAATAATTTTGGAATCGACACATATCATTTCACCCTGTTCGGTTATTACAAGTGGATTCACCTCGACAAGTTGAGCATCGACACCGACGAATATATTATATAACTTCATAGCGAGTTCGATTCCCTGCTTAATCAAATCGGGATTATCATAAAGTTTGCCGATTAAATATCTTGCCGAATATGGACGAATCCCAAGGAACGGGTCGATATAAATTTTAAAAATCTGCTCGGGAGTTTCCTTGGCAACCTGTTCGATATCGATACCGCCTTGAGGTGATGCCATCATCACAATTTTTTTGGTATTTCTGTCGAGAATCAATCCAAGATATGCCTCATCCGCAATATCCACAGCTTTAGCTACGAGGACTTTTTTAACTGTAAGCCCTTTTATTTGCATTCCAAGTATTTTTTCAGCTTTTTCGCGGGCTTCTTCGGGTGTTTTTGCAAGTTTAATCCCACCTGCTTTACCTCGTCCACCGACTAAAACCTGCGATTTTATCACGACCATACTATCGAATTCTTCGGCTATTTTCTCGACTTCATCTGCTGTTGTGGCAACTTTGCCTGCCTGAATTTTTGCACCGTATTCGCTTAAAATATTCTTTGCTTGATACTCTTGAAGTTTCATTTTGCCTCCTTTATGAAATTCAAATTATAATAACAACGAATATCGTCTCGATATTCAAAATCGTCAAGCCAAATCATTTTCACAGTATAAATATATTTCAAATCTTGACACTTTATTATTCTATACTTTATTTATATTAGACAAATAATTTATTTTTGGAGGAAAAAATGAAAAGGTTTTTATTACTCGTGATTTTATTTTTATTGGTTGCATTAAGTTCAGGAATGGAATTGGTAGGTTCATTGGATGGATTTACCAATGCACTATTTTGTGTTCCAAATGGAAATTATCTTTATCTACTAAATAGGTTCACGCTTTATTCCATCGATATTTCCGAACCATCATCGCCCGAAATAATCGATTCGATTGTTACGAGCGGTTATGTTCTCGATGTCGCATTAGATGGCGATTATGCTTTTCTCGGCAGTGGAAATAATTTATTAATCCTCGATATTTCGGACCCGGCGCATCCCGAAAATATTTCGAGTGTTTCATTTAGCTCATCCGATTATGTATATAACATTTATTATCAGGATGGTTATGTGTTTGCTGCTGCAACAAATATTTTCAAAATATTCGAATTTACTGCACCGGATACCTTGAATGAAATTTATTCATATCCTTATGCGACAAGCACAGTATCCTGTTGGAATGATTATGCGGTGCTCGGTGTATCATCTGGCGGTGGTGGAGGACTAATCGTTTTAGATATTACAAATCCAGCTTCCCCGACAGCTATCGGTGGAATGTCCACATCGGGTTTCGCTGTCGATGTCGATTTCGATGGTGGAAATATTTATCTCGCCGATGGTGCCGAAGTCGGTATAGGAACGGGACATGTTTTACTTATGCAGTCGTCGGATTTCCACAGTGAGGCGGGAAGATTTACATCCTCCGATGGCGACTGCCGACACGGGTGTTCCAATGGAAATCAATATCTCGTAGCTAATGGCAACGATGGTTTCATCCTGCTCGATTGGGCATCGCCAGCGTCTCCTGAAGAAATCGATGATTATCCTACTACAGGTTATGCCGCCGATGCAAATATTCAATATCCATATATTTATGCGGTTACAAGAACACAACTTCTTGTGCTTTCATCGTCTGAGCTTGTGGATACAGGTGGACCTGACATTACGGGTCCGACTGTAACATTACTCGAACCCGAAGATGGTTCGTTTTCATCCTGTTTGAATCAGCAGGTTAGATTTCTCATCACAGATGACAGAAGCGGTGTCGATTGGTCATCGGTAAGATTGACAATCGACGATATAGAATTTCCCGGCGATGCTCTATATCAAAATGGCGATACGATTGCATTTATCCCGATGATAGAATATATCGATGGGCATGTTATAGATTTTTCATTGACCGCTGTTTCTGACCTTGCGGGAAATTCTGCATCTGGTCTGCCGATTTCTAACTCTTCTACAATCGATTATTCGCCGCCGCTCGCCGTGCCAATTTCTCCCGCCGATGGTGATACAGCATATATTAGCACACCCACTATTACATTTTCGCTAATCGACTCTATTTCAGGGCTCGATTCGAGTTCCGCAAATTACTCTCTCGATAGTTCACCGATTTTATCATCGGAATTTGGATGGACCGAAACATCGATGGGATATAATCTAACATATACACCATCATCGCCGCTTGCAGATGGTATTCACACATTTTGCATAACAGGATTATCGGATAATGCCCGATATTGCAGTGCAAATTCACTGCCGATATATTGTTGGTCGTTCTATACCGTGATATCTACTGTCGATACTTTTCCACCGGTTTGCACAATTATAATGCCCTATGATGGAACATATACATCCTGTTCCGACCAGCAAATAGTGCTTCATATTACCGATGTAGGCGGAAGTGGAGTAGATGCCTCATCGATTTCTCTGATGGTAAATGGAACAACTTACTCGACATTCGACCCCGAATTAAATTTTTCATCGGATACTTTGACATTTACGCCATCTACGGCATATCCCGAAGGTGCAATTCCCGTTTCACTTATATCTTATGCGGATACTGCTGGAAATGATGGCACACCTATTTCATTCGAGTTCAATACGGACTATACCGCTCCTGTGATTTCATCGGTATATCCTGCCGATGGAGACACCGTGGACGATGCTACGCCATCGATTCAAATTATGGTCGATGAAACAGGTGCGGGAATTAATCCATACTCTATAACATTTAGAGTGAATGGTTCACTTGTGTTAGCATTTTTAACTACTTTACCTTCGGGTGGAATTATAACATATACTCCGAGTGTTTCATTCGCCGATAGTTCGTTAGTTACGGTTTCTCTGGAAAATCTTGCGGATACTGTCGATTATTGTGAACCGAATATCGCCGATAATTATGAATGGTCGTTCTATATCGACTTATCCGATATTTCCGAAAGCAAAATTCCCGGCAAGCCGATATTGAATGTTTTACCGAACCCATTCAATTCGGTTGTCGATATTCATCTAATTTTGCCGAATATGGAATATGGAGAACTTATCATAATGGACAATTCCGGCCGAGTTGTCGAAAAATTATTCGATGGAACGACGAAAAATATATCCACAAATTGGACATCGAAATCGAACCCATCGGGAATATACCGGGTCATCTGGAAAGGTGCGACGAGACTTTCGAATGATATAATACTCGTAAAATAATCGGGAGCGAATTTTGAGCGATGATTTAAAAATACTATTATTTGATAAAAATGATGAATTACCAGTCTCTGCTGTCAAATGCAGGATGCAGCAGGAATTTTTAAGCAAATTGCGAGAGGATGAATTCGATTTAGCGATTGTGGTGAATGATGATAGTGGAAATTTAAAAATGATGAATTTTCTCCGTGTAATCGGTCATCGAGCGCCACTTCTACCGATAATTTTCCTTGTTGGTAATAACGAAAACGATGAAAAAATCGATAAACTTGTAGATTTGAAATTTTTTAGAACGATTTCTATTTTAGAACTTAAAAACCAAATCGGGAAATTATATAAGCGGCGGAAAATATTGACGGAAAATGGTCTTATCGGAAGGTCGGAATCGCTGCAGGCAATAGCCGATACGATAATGCGAGTCGCTCCGACAGATATTTCGATTCTTATCACCGGCGAAAGTGGGACAGGTAAAGAACTCGTTGCAAAATCCATTCATAATCACTCGAAATGGAAAGATGGTCCTTTCGTAGCTATAAATTGTGGAGCGATTCCTGAAACCCTTTTGGAATCGCAATTGTTTGGATATAAGAGGGGAGCGTTCACCGGAGCAAATAAGGATACATCGGGTTTTTTCGACCGTGCCAAAGGCGGCACACTTTTTTTAGATGAAATCGGTGAAATTCAACCATCGGTGCAGGTGAAATTTTTGCGTGTTCTCGAAACAAGTGAATATTTCCCTCTCGGTGGTATTAAATCGAAACGAGCTGACAGTCGAATAATAACCGCAACCAATCGTGATTTGAAATTGCTGATGCAGAATGGGAAATTCCGCGAGGATTTGTATTATCGTATCGGCGGTGTGCAAATTTTCATTCCGCCATTGCGAGAACGCAAGGAAGATATACCGATTCTTGCATTTTTTTTCGCCGAGCAAGTTGCACGAGAACATAATTTGAAATTTGCGGATTTCTCCGACGATGCAATCGATGCAATGTTGAACTATCATTGGCCCGGGAATGTCCGAGAACTGCGGAATCTTGTGGAAAATGCGGTTATACTATCCGATGGCAATGTAATTCGTGGCGATGATTTGATTCAATATTTCTCCGAGCATAATCAGGTCGGTAGAAAACTGCCCGTATTGAGTTTCGAGCATTCGAACAATATCGATATGGTTTTGAACTCGATATTGGTATTGATTCAACAGAATAATCAAATTTTGCATACGATATTGAATAAATTAAATGCTCAGCAGGGAGAAGGTAGTTTCTATGCAGAAGATACATCTGTTGAACCACCATCGTTCTATGATGCCGAAGAAGATGCTATAGAAAGGGCATTGAAAATCACAGGTGGTTCTCGCCGGGAAACTGCGAAAATTCTCGGCATTTCTGTGAGAACATTGTATAGAAAAATGAAACGGTTTGGTATTAAATGAATTCGATGGTAATAGATAATATAG
>JAGGZE010000011.1 GCA_021162205.1 bacterium | reverse complement strand
TGTATCCAGGTAAAAAGTTTTTAATGAGTGAATCGAAAATAATTGGTTGTAGCGCTGCGACCCAAACCCAACAAATTACTAATTCCCCACATAAACCAATCCCCAAAACAACTCAATAATTTAATCTCAGGGTGGATACCATGTAGGTAAAGAGTCCATATTTAAATTTCTATTGAATTATCTTGCTTAACAGAATGATTATTCTATTTTTATCGATATGAAAGACCCAAAATATATAAGAAATTTTTCGATAATCGCGCATATCGACCACGGGAAATCGACTCTGGCAGATAGATTGCTGGAACTTACCGGTTCTGTTCCCGAGGGCAAAATGGTCGACCAAATTCTCGATGATATGGAACTCGAACGAGAACGCGGTATCACGATTAAATCTCATGCAATAAAAATGGATTACGATGCCCCCGATGGCAATATTTATGAATTAAATTTAATCGATACTCCCGGACATGTCGATTTTTCATACGAGGTCTCGCGGTCGCTTGCAGCGTGCGAGGGAGCGATTTTAGTTGTCGATGCCGCTCAGGGTATCGAAGCTCAAACTGTGTCCAATATATATCTTGCAATTGAAAATGACCTCGAGATAATTCCTGTGATAAATAAAATCGATATGGCAGCAGCTCGCCCCGACGATGTCGCCGAAAAAATTGCTGAACTTATTGGTGGTGAAGCTGATGAAATTATTCGAATATCGGCTCGAACAGGAAAAAATGTAGACCAGGTTTTAGATGCCATAGTTCAAAATATTCCACCGCCGCAAGCAAATGTCCAGAAACTATTGCGGGCATTGATATTCGACTCGTATTATGATAAATATCGTGGCGTCGTTCTGTATGTGCGAATAATTGACGGTTCTATCATAAAAGGTGATAATATTAAATTGATGGCATCGGGAAAGAAATATGAAGTCGATGAACTCGGCTATATGAAACTCGAGCTTTCGAAGACCGATGAGCTTGTTGCTGGTGAGGTTGGATACATTATGGCAAATATCAAAGAGGTTCGCGATGCTCGTGTCGGCGATACGATTACATCGACGAATAATACTGCGAAAGAACCGCTGCCAGGATATAAGGATGCTAAACCGATGGTCTTTTCTGGACTTTATCCGACTAATCCCGACGATTTCGAGAATTTGCGCACAGCTCTATCAAAACTTCGGCTGAACGATGCATCTTTGACATTCGAGCCAGAATCCTCGGCGGCGCTCGGTTTCGGTTTCAGATGTGGATTCTTAGGGATGTTGCATATGGAAATCACGCAGGAGCGGCTTTTTCGTGAATTTGCACTCGACCTCATTACAACTGTTCCGAATGTGCGATATAAAATAATCACTACAAAAAGCAAGAAACTATGGATAGAACGACCATCGGATTTGCCCGAACCGACCAATATCGAGTATATCGAGGAGCCTATCGTTCGAGCGGAAGTTATTACCCCACACGAATTTATCGGTGTGATTATGGAATTGGTCAAGGTTCGGCGAGGCAAATACCGTGAAACAGAATATGTCGACCCCAATCGAGTTCTACTGCGGTTCGATATTCCACTTGCGGAAATAATTTTCGATTTTTTCGACAAGTTGAAAACTGTTTCACGCGGGTATGCCTCGCTGGACTATGAATTTTTAGAATATCGCAAGGCAGATTTGGTGAAACTCGATGTTCTTGTCAATGGCGATGTCGTCGATGCCCTATCTATGATTGTCCATAGCGAAGAGACATATTTCTGGGGGCAAAAAATTGTTAGCAAACTGAAAGAACTTATTCCCCGTCAACTTTTCGAGGTTATAATTCAGGCGGCAATCGGGAAACGAGTTATTTCGCGGGCGAGAGTTGCACCACTTCGCAAGGATGTAACGGCAAAATGCTATGGAGGAGATATTTCCCGTAAGCGAAAACTTTTGGAAAAGCAAAAAGAGGGCAAAAAGCGAATGAAAATGGTCGGTTCAGTCGAAATTCCACAGGAAGCTTTTTTCGCTGTCTTGAAAATCGAAAGATAACTTATTTTGCAATTCTAAGGAGAATTGTTATGAAAAATAAAATGGTATATTTTATTATTATTGTTTCATTTATTTCTGTTTTATTTGCCTATCCGATAAGAAATCTATATGATTCGGAAATGCCGCGCCCGACCGCTGCGCATCTCGGTTTATACGATGCCATCGATTATATTTTATATATACCTATCGAACCACCGTATGAATATCTCGATAGCGCATATACGAAAATCACACTTACTAACTTTGCCGAGACTGATTCACCTGTCGTGCTCGATTTGGAATCTATGGAATGTGATTCCGTTATATATACTCATCCTGTTCTCGATATATATGAAGTTTGTGATTTCGAGCAAACTGGCGATACGCTGACGATTCATCTGCCATTCACATCGCCTGAAAACGATACATTTTATTTGACTGTATACTATAATGGAGAGCCCGATTGGGGATATTTTGTCCAGCCGAATCGCTATAGCGATACTGTTATTTATTCGCTTTCTTGGCCCTCTAATGCACGATGTTGGTTTCCTTGTATAGACCATCCAGCAGATAAAGCAACAGCTACGATTCAAGTATTTGCGCCATCGACTCTTATGGTAGCATCTAATGGTGTAAGAATTTCTGCCGATACACTCGGAGATTATGTGTTTCATATATGGAGAACATATAATCCTATATGTATATATAATATATGTTTTACCGCTGCGAGATATATATACTGGACAGATACTGCTACAGATAGCACACCGATTATGTATTTTGCATATCCGAACGATTCCGTGATGGCGCCGATAGATTGGGGACGAACCGCTGAAATATACGATTCATTCGAGGTGTATTACGGCGATTATCCATTCGAGAAATACGGTATGGCGACAACACCATTCGGACTCGGTGGAATGGAGCATCAAAGCATGACATTTTTGGGCGATGGTCTAATAACAGGTGCGAGAACTTATGAAGCGGTGGTCGCTCACGAACTTTCGCATTCCTGGTTCGGCAATTCGGTCGGACTCGGCGATTGGCGCGATTTCTGGATGAACGAGGGTTTCGCTGTATTCTCAGAATTTCTATATACTGAAATATTTTCAGGCGAGGATGCCGCAAAAAATTATCGCCACAGCACTATGAACTCTTATTTTTCTTCGGGCGAAAATTTCCCGATGTTCGACCCCGATGTATATTTATCATATACTTGCTACAATCGAGCGGGAATGATTGTATATATGTTGCGATTTATGATGGGAGATTCTCTTTTTTTTGCAACTGTTCGGGATTATACCGAGCATTTCGAGTATAAAACTGTTACTAACGATTCATTGAAAGCCATATTTGAAGAACATTATGGCGAATCGTTGGATTGGTTTTTCGACCAATGGGTTTTTCAGGCAGGATATCCGAGATTCGAATATTATTATCGCTGTATATCTACCGATTCACTGTATAGAGCGCATCTTCATATTACGCAGAATAATATCTACGGCGGTCCCGACGCATATATTATGCCGCTCGAAATTAAACTCGAAACGAGCGATTACAATTTATGGGATACGATTTGGGTGAATTCGGTGGATAACGATTATTATTGGGATACCGAGGATTCGGTTTCGAGAATTCGTATCGACCCGAACTATTTATCGCTTCGGAAAACTGTTGTGGTATCTGCTATCGATGAAAATAAATTAAAACCCGATGGATTGTATGTTGAAATTTCACCCAATCCATTTAATTCACACTGTCGAATAAAAATCTTGAACAATTCGAATAATTTGTGTAATTTATATATACGAGATATTTCTGGTAGAATGCTCGAGAATATTTCGTTTGATGATGCGATAAATATACATATTATTAATTGGGAGACATCGAAAATCGAGAGTGGAATATATATTATCGAACTCGATAATGGGATATCGAAAATTTATCGGAAAGCTATTGTGTTAAAATAATTTGAAAATCGACTAATAATAAGGAATTGTTGTGCGAGCTATTTTTGCAAAAATTGTTCTCATTTTATTTTTAACAGGGCTGGTTTATGGGCAGACTATAGATTGGGTCGAGACATCCCAATCCGATTTTGCCGATGGTTATATCGACCCGAACTTATATGCGTCCTTCAGAATCGGTCTCGAACCACCCGTCTATCGTGGTGCTATCGAATGGTTTCCTCGGTTCGACCTCGATTGCAATGGCTACCCCGATTTTATTTCATCGGATTGGAATCCACCGTATTATCTTAGAATATGGTATATGGATGCGAGTGGATTGGATAGTATGCGATTTCTCTCTCTCGGTAATGGCGGCGGCAATTGCGATTTCGCCGATTTGAATACCGATGGTTATGCGGAAATTATACATTCGGGGTTCGAGTCTGGACACGGAACAATCTATTGGAATAATTACGGTGCATTCTCCGAATCCGATACGACACAATTCACAAATGACTGGGGTGAAGCTGTTTATGTTGCCGACCTCGATGCCGATGGCTATCTCGATATTGTTACTGCTCCAGGCGATGTTGCACATAACGACACCATATATTTTCATTGGGGTGGTCCGATAGGTTTGCACAACTGGGGAATTTCCGCTGTAACATATCAATATGTCGGTAATTATATGGGACATAATATCGAATGTGCCGATTTCGATAACGATGCCGACCTCGATTTGATTTTCGTATATGTATTCGGCACCGACCCATTGATTATGCTAAAAAATCTCGGTTCGCGTTCTTTCGAGGTGGATACGATTATTACAATGTCCACATTTTACCATCATGGACTTTCTGTCGGCGACCTCGATAAAGATGGCGATGTAGATTTTGTCTCGACAAATACCGGTGGCACCGATACCGAACCCGCACAAGTTTTCACCAACGATGGAGCGGGAAATTTCACCGGTGCGATAACATTGAATCCCGGCAGTTGTTATGGTGGCTCTGCATTAAGCGATTTCAATAGCGATGGCTGGCTCGATATTTTATTTTTTCGCGGCGACCCCGGCGGCTCACTTAAAGTTTATCCCAATTCCGCTGGAGTCGGTCCTATGTTTTCGAATGCAACCTCTTATACGATAGGTCCTTACGAGCTATGGACGAGTGGCGGCACAATTATAGATGCAAACGATGATGGTGCCGAGGATATTTGGGTCAATATTCTCGATTCGCCGGCGGGATACTCGGTTCTTTTGTGGGGACCGACATATAATACCTGCGATTCATTTCCATCCAGCCGAGACCATCACGGGATATTCCGCGAACCCGGTAATATACGAGATAGGTCGAAATCGGCATTTTACGAAAGTAGTATATTCGATACAGGTGAAGAACACGGAGTTTGTTCGGGAACTGTAAGTTGGATTGCATACGATGAGCGTGATTATTCGGGTGTAACATATCCCGACCCTATAGGCACTTATATAATAATTTTAGCACGAAGCGGCGATACTTCGACCCCCGATATATCGTGGACAGAATGGGATACACTGACAGATGGAGGAGCATTGCCATCGTCTATACTGGGAAATATATATTTTCAATATAGAGCGGAACTGTGGTATTCGAATCCTGCATATCTTCCTTATCTTTGCCAAATCGAATTTCATTTTTCACCATGCAGTTGCCCGACAATCGATTCTGTATGGTTCTTCGAGGAAACCGATGCCGATAATCAAAATCTTGTGCGTATATGCTATAATGCTTCCGATGACGATGGCGATTCGTTTCTTGTGAGTTTCGATGTATATGACGATTCGATTTCTGTTTCTGCAACTACTATATACGATACGATTTCCTCATATATAGGGAACAATATAGGATGGGTTCACAATGGCGAGCATTGTTTTATATGGGACATTGGAGTAGATTATCCAGGTCGGGAGGGCTGCGATTTCGATATACAGATATCGATTCATAATGAAACTACCGAACTGCTCAGTGTAATGGATTCTTTTCCTTTTTATAAAGCAGAGGGAATCGCATGGGATGGCGAACATTTGTGGGTTAATTCCAGTTGGAATGTTACAGGTTCTAACGATACTTTACTTATATATGAAATCGACCCTATGACTCACGATACGGTCGATTCTTGTATTTATCGGGGAACTGTGAATGGAATTTTCTCGGATATGGAATGGCATAATGATACACTATGGATAATACATTGCACTTTTGCAACAAATACTCCGAGAATTATGGCAATCGATACATCGACCTGTGCATTTGTCGATTCATCGGCAAGATTATTTTCTGGTGGAAGAGGACAGGGAATTACATGGTATAACGATACTTTTTATATAAATAAATCTGATGGAAATATCTGGCAGGTTGCATCGGGAACTTATGATACCACTTTATGGATTTCACTTAACGATACTTTCTGGGCGGATTATGGATACGATGATACACTTTTTTACGAAATCGCAGGAGGAGCAGATGCTCTTATTTTTGCATTGAGCACTTTATGGATATTGACTAACCCTAATTCGGCAGAAGCGATTTTATACCAGTTCGATATTACAGGACATTTTATTCAAAGTTATAGATTGCCTACTGCCGGCGGTTATGGCCCCGAGGGAATTACTTTCGATGGAAGTTGTTTCTGGTATACCGACCATACTAACAGTATGGTATATCGAGTTTGTCTGTGGGGCTGCGACGATACTATTACTGTTACTGGATGTCTCGATTCTCATCTGCCGGAACCTAATATCGATTCGACATTTTGTAACGATACATTTTTCACCACCGATAGTATTCCTGTAAGTTTTTCGGTTATAGATTCGTTTTTCAATGTTTCTGGATGTATATGTTCGCTTTTTGTTATGTGTAATATAGATACGGATACAGTGTTCGCATTTTCCGATACGATATTCGAGATACCCGCTGTCCTTTCGCCCTGTGATAGTGCATATATGATAGCTGTTGTGTATGATTCGTTCGGCAATCGCGGAGTGGATACATCGTGCACATTTATGATAGTATCATGCGTCCCTGCATCGGTTACCGTTATATGTCCGATATATATGGCATATAATTCCTGTATAAATCCCGATGCGACATTCCATATAGAAGAACCCGATAGCACTATAATAGATACTACTATGGCATTTTTCACTTTTAGTATATATCGGGGTGGAATGCTATTCGATGAAACTCATATAAATTCGCCCAATCCTGCGATTATATGGTCGGGTTTAGACTGGAATTTCGATGTTTCACTGTTCCCATCGGTTTCCGATGGCGATTCGATTATAGTAACTCTCGATTCACTTTTCAATATATACGGCTGCAAAATTTATCCATAAGGTCGCGATAATACTTATGAAATATTTTGTTATATATTATTCACCTATAAATTTAAGCTTGACTTGACTTATTCATAATTCATCTATAAATTTCGAGAAAATATAAATCTGGAGGAAAAA
The DNA here is from genome assembly GCA_021162205.1 of bacterium. Taxonomy (GTDB): domain Bacteria; phylum UBP14; class UBA6098; order B30-G16; family B30-G16; genus JAGGZE01. The sequence continues at coordinate 4,107 of JAGGZE010000011.1, read as the reverse complement.
TGAAGGAAAATAATTTCAGCGAACTATTGAAAAATATCGATTCTAAAAGTGCAAGAATCGGGATAATCGGTCTTGGATATGTGGGACTTCCACTGGCAATGGAACTTTGCAATGCAGGTTTCTTTGTCGATGGTTACGATGTCAGCGAAAAGAAAGTTGGAATATTATCCCTCGGAAACTCGGATGTCGACGATGTTCCAGCAGATGATGTCCGAAAAAACATCGATAAAGGCACATTTTTGCCATCGACCGACTCGAAAATTCTCGCAGATGACGATGTAGTTATTGTCTGTGTGCCGACACCACTTTCACATTTCAAAGAACCCGATATGTCGTTCATCGAAAGTGCAGTCGAAAGAATTGCAGAGAACGCTCACGGCGGGATGCTTGTTTTGCTCGAAAGCACGACATATCCAGGCACAACAGCAGAGTTAGTCGCTCCGAAAATTGCAGATACAGGATTGAAAATCGGCGAGGATGTATTTATTGCGTTTTCTCCCGAACGAGTCGACCCGGGTAATCCACAATATCACACTGGAAACACTCCAAAAGTAGTCGGTGGGATTACTTCTAAATGCACACAGCTTGCATCGGCATTGTATTTGACATTTCTCGATAAAGTTATTCCTGTTTCATCGGCAGCAGCAGCAGAAATGGTGAAACTTTTAGAGAATACATTCCGCTCGGTTAATATCGCTCTGGTCAACGAAATGGCGATGATATGTGAGCGGCTCGGTCTAAATATCTGGGAAATAATCGGTGCCGCATCGACAAAACCATTCGGATTTATGCCATTTTATCCAGGTCCAGGTGTCGGCGGACATTGCATTCCAATCGACCCGCATTATCTCGAATGGAAATTGAAATCGCTGAATTTCTATGCACATTTCATCGAACTCGCCGGCGAGGTCAACTATCGAATGCCATCCTATGTCATCGAGGGTATCGTCAAGCATTTGAATGATAATGGAAAACATCTCAAGGGTTCATCGGCACTTGTTCTCGGTGTAGCATACAAGCCGAATATTTCCGATGTGCGTGAATCTCCCGCTCTCGAAGTGATGAGACTGCTTGTAGATTGGGGCGCAGATGTGATTTATAACGACCCATATATCCCCGTTTTGCGCTGGAACGATGACGAAATCCAATCCGCCGAACTTTCCGATGAACTTCTACATTCTGTCGATATCGTCGTTCTAACGACGAATCACAAGGATTACGATTACCAGTGGATTTACGATAATACCGAGTTGATTTACGACACGAGAAACGCATTCGCAGGAATCGACGATAAGAATGGGAAAATAGCGAGGTTAGGGGCTGTAAATAAATAAAATTGGAGGGGATAATGAAAACATTATTAATCTTAATTGTGATAATATTTGTGGGATATTTTATCTATGTGAATTTTATTTCGCCGCCGGAGAAAAAGTTGGAAAAAAAAGTCGAGCAGAAAGTATTCGAGCAGCCATATTCTCAGATAGCTGTTACGAGGCAGGTCGAGGCGAAACAATATGCCGCTTCTTTTATAAATAAAGAAGCCACATATTTTGCGATGGAAGGCGAATATACTGCGAATCTCAAAAAGCTCGGTTTCTCTCCACGGCTCGGGCAGTTCTACAAAGCTAAGGGTGTAAGTGCCGACGAGCAAAATTTCCTAATCGAAATCCGCGGAAATATCGACAAAGATGGCACAATAGATGTTTGGGAGGTCGATAAGGATGGTTATAGAAATGTAATCAACGATGTAACAAGGTAAATTGTGTCTTGAATTGCTCAAAAATATATTATATTAGAATACGGTTAGGAATATTAAAAAAATTGTGTAATGATATGTTCCTATGGAAAAATCATTGGTGTGAATAGAGATTTGGATTGACCTATTTTATTCCTTGCGCAGTTCGATTTGAATGATTATTTGGATGTGGAAGCGGAAGAAAAAGGAAATGAATGAGATGAGGAAAGAAAATGAACACTCTCTACTACGGCGACAATTTAGAAATTCTTCGGAATCGTGATTGGTTCCCGAATGGAGCGGTGGATTTAATTTATCTCGACCCGCCTTTCAATTCAAAGCGGGCGTATAATGTTATATTCAAGGACAAAAAAGGCAAATATCCGCCGTCGCAAATCGAGGCATTCGATGATACCTGGCAATGGAGCGATGAAACAGAAGAGGCAATGTGGGAATTATCAAAACCGCCATATCCTGCTGAACTTTATCGAACACTCGATGCTTTTCGCGTTGCGCTTGGTAATAACGATATGATGGCTTACCTCGTGATGATGGCGATTAGATTGTTGGAATTGAAAAGAGTTTTAAAGAAAACTGGCAGCATTTATTTGCATTGCGACCCGACAGCGAGTCATTATTTAAAAATTGTGATGGACCAGATTTTTGGTGTGAAAAATTTTAGAAATGAAATAGTATGGCATTACCAAACAGGCGGAGCAAGCAAACGACATTATTCTAAAAAACACGACATCATACTCTTTTATTCTAAGACAAACAGCTACCTTTTTCATCCAGAACGAATAGAAATAGCAAGAACGAAAAAAGCTTTAAAAAGAGCACAAAATGAGAAAGGCGCAAGAATCAACAAGGATGATACAACTAAGCTGCCAGAAGATGTTTTTGAGATTCAAGCACTGAATCCTATGGCAAAAGAACGCCTTGGTTATCCTACTCAAAAACCACTGGCACTTCTCGAAAGAATCATTCAAGCGTCATCGAATGAAGGCGATATTGTTCTCGACCCTTTCTGTGGTTGCGGAACTACTGTCGCCGCCGCAGAAAAACTCGGAAGAAAATGGCTCGGAATCGATATTACAATACTTGCAATCAATCTAATCGAAAAGCGGATGAAAGACCATTTTCCCGATGTGAAATTTAAAATTGAAGAAATACCAAACAGTGTCGCAAGCGCAAAGAAAATGGCTTCGACTCGTCAGGGCAAGTTCCTATTCGAGCAGTGGTTTGTTACGACACTTGGCGGACAACCTTTTAAATCGTCAGGCGGTGGCGATACAGGCATCGACGGTTTTATGAATTTCCGAGATATAAATAACAAACCACATACAATAATAGTATCAGTAAAGGGCGGTGGTTATGGTCCCGGTGAGGTGCGAGATTTGAAAGGTGTTATCGAACGAGAAAATGCTGAAATGGGTTTATTACTTGCATTGATTAATCCCACAAAAGGAATGTTATCCGAGGCGGCTTCCGCAGGTCGTTATCAAATGCCCGAAGTTTCTCGAACATATCCAAAAATTCAAATCTTTACAGTCGAGGATTATTTCAAAGGTATTCGTCCCGATATTCCCGATGTCAGCGAAACACTAAAAAAAGCTAAACGAATAAAACGCGAAAGAGAAAAGCAAAAGGAACTAATCTAAGCGGACAGAATGGGAGCGACCAAAACGAATTGCGAAGCATGAAAACACCCGAAGGGGTGGAAAAATTGTAATCGATTAAATTTATTCTCGATTTATTAAGCAAAGTAAAGGTTAAGAGAATAATGCTTGACATAAAATTGAAATGTAATATTTTTTCAGTTTAATTAGAAATTTTAAGGAGGAAATATGGCTACTCGTAGGAAAGTGAAATTGCAGCGAATTAAAATGGAGCGTCTTCGTAGAAAAAGGCTTAGAAAAGCTCTTAAACGAAAAGGTAGTAAGGGTTGGCGGAATGCCTTGCCTAAATGGTCGACATCTTGATTTTTAAACCGCCACAAAGGCGGTTTTTTTATATCTAAATCGAATAATTTAATGGCAGATAAACAATAATGTGATATGAATGAATTTTTATATTGAATTCTCTTAAAATATTCATAGTATATTATAAAAAGAGGAGGTTTTATGAAAATAACTTCCGAAACGATTTTGGGAAATATTCTAACTAATTATCCTGAAACGATTTCAATATTAGCTCATCATGGATTTCACGGTATCGCTTGCCCTGCGGAGATGTGGGTTTCACTTGAAATAATCGTTAAAAGCAGAGGTATTCTTCTCGAACCGCTTTTAGATGACCTTAACACAGCGATTGGAGCGAATTAGTATTTACTTTATTTTTAACTAAGTAAATAAATTCACAATGCTTTTCTT
>JAGGZE010000002.1 GCA_021162205.1 bacterium | reverse complement strand
TGGATTTGGATGTTCGCATTCCATTACGATATCGCATGGACAACCGACCTCAAACACATTTCGCCTAAACCAAAATATTATTTTTCACTCGGTCTCGAATTCTAACACCCTTCGGGTGTTCTCTTTGCCTTGCTTCTCTTGCCGATAGAATCGACAATTCATTGCAACGCCTGCTCAATCAAAATAACCATATCAAAATTTCTGGTGCAACAGGGAATTTCGCCCTGGTGAAAGGAAAGTTGCACGATAAAAAGAACCGAAGGTTCAAAGAGCCGAAGGGCTCATCTAATTATTTATATGTTTGAATTGCAAGTCGTATAATTTCGAATAGTATCCGCTTTTTTGCATAAGCTGGTCGTGAGTCCCATGCTCGATAATTTTGCCTTTATACATCACCAATATAATATTGACGCTGCGGATAGTCGATAGTCTGTGAGCGATTATAATGGATGTTCGCCCGCTCATAAGTTTCTCGATTGCATCCTGAATGAGCAATTCAGTGTGCGTATCGATATTTGCGGTAGCTTCGTCGAGAACCAATATTTTAGGGTTGAACACGAGCGCTCGAGCAAATGACAATAATTGCCGTTGACCGGCAGAAAGTGTAGCACCTCTTTCCGCAACTGGTTCTGAAAATTTATTAGGCAAATCGAGTATAAAATCGTGGGCATTAACTATTTGCGCAGCTCGAGTTATTTCATCATCAGAAATACTTTCATCGCCCAATCTGATATTTTCACGAATATCGGTCGAGAAAAGAAAAACATCCTGCAGAACTATGCCTATCGACTTTCGCAGAATTTCGATATCCCATTTTTTTATATCGACATCGTCGATTAAAATTTGTCCCTTCTCGATATCATACATTCGCGTCAGCAATGCTGTGATTGTGGTTTTCCCTGCGCCTGTTGCACCGACAATCGCAATTTTTTCGCCCTGCCCTGCGATAAAACTCACATCTCGAAGAACCCATTCTCCCTTATTATATGCGAACCATACATTTTTGAACTCGACTTTCCCGAGAATTTGTTCCTGCGATGGTCGATATGGTTGCGGACAATTAACGATTGCTGGTTTCGTATCGAGCAATCCGAAAACTCGTTCGGCAGCTGCCATTGCAGATTGCATTATACTGAACTTATCCGCTAATGCTTGAATAGGTCGGAAAAACATGCTGATATATGAAAGGTAAGCTACGAGCATACCAAGCGACATCGCTTGATGAATTACCTGACCGCCGCCGAACCAGATAGTCAATGCGATTGCAAGATTTATGAAAAAAGTAATCAGCGGACGGAATATCGCATTTACCCAAAGCATTCGCATAGTCGATTTATAATATTCCTCGTTGACATTATCGAAATTTTTAAGCATCCGTTTTTCCTGAACAAATACCTGAATTATTTTGATACCGGCAAGGTCCTCGGAAAGTTTGGCATTCATCGATGATAAAGACCTTCTGAACCAGCGGTATGCCTCACGCATAGCCCGTCTGAATAGAAATGTTACAATCGCTATAACTGGAACGAGACCGACCACAAGCAAGGATAATTTCCAACTCATATAGAACAAGATGAAACCGATTCCAAAAAGTGTGATGAAGTCCTTTAATGAAGTTACCAATACCGATGTGAACATCTCGGATATAGTATTTATATCGTTTGTGGCTCTTGTTACAAGTTTGCCGATTGGAGTATTGTTGAAAAATTTCAGCGAAAGTTTTTGAATATGTGCGAAAACTTTCACTCGTAAATCATGCATTATTTTTTGAGCCACCATATTAAGCGAATATACCTGCCCGAAATTCAATAGAAACGATATAACGAGAAGTATAAAATATAGTAGTGCAATTTTCACGAGTCCCGATATATGATTCGAGCGAATTACCGAAAGCTCTTCGGTAGGGATGCCTTTCAATTTTTCGTAGGATATTGCATAATCGGGTTTTTTAAGTAGACTTCTTTTTGCGAATGGAAGTTTAATTTTCGGTGGAGAAGTTACAGTTTTTCCAATCGGTTCGCCGACATGGAAAAATTTATCGCTATGTTTTTTTATCAGGGATGATACCGTATCTCTTAAACTTTTCGGATAGTTTTCGATTCGGATAGTCAGATATTTTTTCTTAAGCACGATACCCTTAGCGAGTCCCTGTTTCATATCTGCGGGGTCGAGCCATGCACCATCTATTATGAAAGAATCATTCCCAACAGAAAACATCGCTCCACCGTATTTTTCGATGAATTTATTCTCGAGTTCACTTTGCGATGGAAAACAGAGCATTTGATTATTCAAAACGATATATCGGTCGATAGCTTCGCGGGAAATATAAGGCAGATAAATCTCTATCAATGATGCTACCATCAGCAAAAAAAATGCTGTTATCATCAACAGCCAATATGGTTTAGCATATTGGAGGATTTTTTTGGCAAGGCGAGAATCGTAAAATTTTCGCCCTTTCAGGTCCTCATCGGATATGTATCCTCGTCCGTGTCCTGGCATAATCGAAAAATCTATTATATTTTATAATATAAGCAAGAAATTTAATTTAATCACCCTTCAGGCAGGCATTCGCCTGTTTTCTTTGCGTTGCGTTTCTCCCCCGATTAAAAATCGGGGAATTCATTGCAGCGCAAGATTAATCAAAATAACCATATCAAAATTTCCGGTGCAACAATGAATGACAACTCGGTTGTCAGAAAAGTTGCACAAAGAAAACACCCGAAGGGGTGCAACAAGGAATGATTGCTTTGCAATCAGGGAAGTTTCACAAAAAAAACACCCGAACGGGTGCAACAAGGAATGATTGCTTTGCAATCAGGGAAGTTTCACAAAGAAAACACCCGAACGGGTGTAAAAACGCAAGATTTTGCGTCTCTACATTGTTCCTAAATACCATCAGCGTAAAGCAGACAAAATATTAAAAAATATTACTTGACAATATAT
>JAGGZE010000009.1 GCA_021162205.1 bacterium | reverse complement strand
CCTCGAATGGAATTCCAAAATGGCGATAAAAAGTCCAATCACCCCACGGTGTGGATAAAACAGCACTTGAAATATCCGGTTCGTTTCCTATGCACCATCGCACGACATTATATGGTTCGGGATGACCTCGTGCAGCTCGGACCGCTCCCATCGGCGTGCCGATATCGCCATTACAATATTCGACCATTCTTGCTGCATTGGCTGGGTTATTTATCTGGAAATTGACTGTTAATATCGGTTCTACACCGACTCGTTCACAGAATTGGAGCAAACTATCTATGCTGAAATCGAGTGTATCGATAATCATAAGAGTATCTACATCTATATGCCATAAGCCATTATAATCATTGGCTTCCCAGTCGAGGTATTCCGCGCTAATGCCGCCCATTCGCAAAAGTGGAATGCCGATAAATGAAACCAGACTATCGACTCCCTCCTGTGAAAAGTTTTCACTCATCTCATCCCCCGAACCGAATAAATATGGACTTACCTCTCCGATTACCGAGTCCCGAAAGACCTCGATATTTGCCGACTGGGCAAGGCACACACTCGCAAGAAACATTAGTGTCAGCGCAAAAATGGTGAACAAGGGATAGATACCTCTTGTTTTCATACAATCCCGATGCAATCGGGATTGTTCAATCATTGCATTTCGCATTTTAAACCTTCCTCTCAATGAATCGAAACCATCAGTTGAATATACTATGAAACCGTCTGTTACATTTATTATAATCGACTCTTTATTTTATTCAAAATAATTAAATATTTTTGCCTGTGAAATTTTATCTCGACAATTCATTTATTTTATTTATTTTTATATCGAATTAAAATTGAAGGAGATACTATGAATGTTTTAATAGTCGGCGGCGGCGGAAGAGAACACGCTCTCGCATGGAAAATATCGCAAAGCAAATATGTCGATGAACTTATTGTCGCACCGGGTAATGCCGGAATAGCGAATATCGCAAAAACTGTGGATATTCCGCAGGATGACATCAGAGGTCTCGCGAATTTCGCCGAGCATAACAATATCGACCTTACGGTTGTCGGACCGGAGATTCCGCTTGCAGATGGAATCGCAGATTATTTCGCTCATCGAGGGCTTGCTGTTTTCGGTCCTACGCAAGCGGCGGCTCGAATCGAATCGAGTAAAGTGTTTGCCAAGGAATTTATGAGGAGATTTCATATCCCGACCGCGGGATTTCTCATTTATGACAATGCCGAGCAGGCAATAAAATTTGTCGAGGAACACGAGTTCCCGATTGTTATAAAAACCGATGGTCTCGCTGGTGGTAAGGGTTCTGTCGTGGCAAAAAATATCGAGCAGGCAAGAGATGCGATAGTCCATATGATGATAGAACGAACATGGGGCGATTCGGGAAAAACAGTCGTTATCGAGAAATTCCTTAAAGGCACCGAGATTTCAGTGCTTGCGATGACCGATGGAGATAATGCGGTTTTTCTTCAACCAGCGCAAGATTATAAACGAGCTTACGATGGCAATAAAGGTCCCAATACGGGCGGAATGGGTGCTATCGCTCCGCACCCGCTTTTCGATGACGAACTCAGGCAAATCACAATGGATGAAATCATTATGCCGACAATCGAGGGGCTAAAATATCTCGGTTCGCCATTCAAGGGAATTTTGTATGCCGGACTTATGATAACTAAAAATGGTCCAAAGGTTCTCGAATTCAACTGCCGATTCGGCGACCCTGAAACACAAGTTATTCTGCCATTGCTAAAATCCGACCTTCTCGAAATGATGTTGTTCGCTATCGAGGGAAAAATACTCGAAGCCGATGTCGAATGGCACAACAAAAAAGGTGTTTGCGTGGTGATGGCGTCGAGCGGATACCCGAAAAGATATAAAAAGGGCTATCCGATAGCAGGGTTGGATAGAGGCAAAACAGATAGCAATATAATGGTTTTCCACAGTGGAACAACACAGCGAGGCGATACTATTATCACTAATGGCGGTCGAGTTTTGAATGTTGTCGGTCTCGGAGACAATTTTGCGGCAGCAAGCAGAAAAGCATATTCTAAGGTAAAGCAAATCAAATTCGAGAAGGCATTCTATCGTTTCGATATCGGCTCGGCATATAAAAAGAGATGAACATTCGGTTCTTCTTAGGGGCAACTTTTCTTACCCCGACAAGTCGGGGCAATTCATTGTTGCCGAGAAATTTTGATATGGTTATTTGATTGAGCGGATTTCACAGAAACCCCCTGAAACCTTGCTGACACTCGGTTTCTGTCCCCCCTAATTAAGGGGATAGCGAGCGAAACAAGCAGGGGGTTGAAAAGTTATTTTGACTAATCGGGTGCAACAAGAAATTGAGTGAAGCAAAAGGTCCCGACTTCATCGGGATTCAGAAAAAAGTTGCACAATAAAAACAGGCGAACGCCTGCGGTTCTTTTTAATTTGTGAAAAGTTATTTGATTAATCAGGCGTTGCAAAGGAATGACAATTTTGTTGTCAGGGACGCAACGCAAAGAAAACACCTAAAAGGTGGAGGAACATTTGAAAAAGGTAGCAATTGCTATTCGGCAGCCTTTGAATTGGCATATCGGCTCGATTTCGATAATATTCGGGTTTTTACTCGGGATAATATTGCCTTCGGTTTTGCTTTTCGTGGTCTATGTTTTATATCTTCCCGAACTTCCCGACCCTGAGCAGTTGGAGGAATACCAGCCGCCATTGGTCAGCAGGATGTATTCATCCGATGGTGTTTTGCTTGCAGATTTTGCCGGTGAAAGGCGAATATGGGTTCCCATCGGCGATGTTTCGCCCTGTTTCATCAAAGCGCTTATGGATACCGAGGACAAAAGGTTTTTCGAGCATTGGGGAATCGACCTATTTAGAATTGTCGGTGCGATGGTTGCAAATTTGAAATCGGGCAGAATCGTTCAGGGTGGAAGCACAATAACTCAACAGCTTTCACGAAATTTATTTTTAACGAGGCAAAAAGTTCTCGTTCGCAAAATAAAGGAAGCGCTTACGGCGATTAGACTCGAGCATAAATATTGCAAGTCCGAGATACTCGAACTGTATGTAAATCAAAACTACATGGGCAAAGGATGTTATGGTGTTCAATCGGCTTCGCAGTATTTTTTCGGGGAAAGTGCATCCGAGCTAACAGCCGATGAATCGGCACTGCTTGTCGGTCTTCTTCGAGCGCCGTCGTATTATCTTAGAGACCCTAAGCGAGCGATTAGGCGGCGAAATGTGGTTTTGAATCTTATGGCGCAATCGGATTTTATGTCCGATGCCTGTGCTGTTGACCCGAATGAACTCGACTCGCTTTGTGCGATACCATTCGATTTGAAGGAAAAAGTTAGCGGGAAAACCTGGAAATCACCATATTTTGTCGATTTCGTTAGACAAAAATTGGCGGACAAATATGGAAGTGATTGGATTTACACTCAGGGAGTTACGATTTACACGACACTCGATTATTATTTAACGCAAACTACTCTCGATACGATGCGAAATCGATTGAATCAACTTCAGCGAAGAGTTCAGGTTAATCATTTCCCAAATGACCCTGTTTATACCAAGGTTATGTTCGACAGCACAGTCGGCGATACGGTTCGTCGATGGAAAGAAATCGAGGGCGGTGTGTTCGCGATGGAAAATGAAACGGGCAGGATTCTTGTGATGCTCGGCGGCAAAAATTTTCAGCGGAATCAATTTAATCGTGTTACGCAAGCGATTCGCCAGCCAGGTTCGGCATTTAAGCCGTTCGTATATACCGCTGCGATAGATAACGGTTGGCAGCCATCGGATTTAATCGATGATACGCCCGGTGTTTGGCCTATGGTTAGAGGGAAAATCTGGCGGCCACACAATTACGACCATAAATATCTCGGTAGTATCACACTTCGCGAGGCGTTGCAGAAATCACGAAATCTTGCTACAATTCGACTTTGCGACAAGGTCGGTCCATCGAATGTAATCAAATACGCTCGACGACTCGGTATTACCACAGCATTAGACCCTGTGCTTTCGATTGCTATGGGTTCGAGTGGTGTAAAGCTTTGGGATATGGTAATCGCATATTCGGTTTTTCCAAATAACGGTGTGAAAGTAACACCTGTATATATCGATAGAATTGTCAACCGAAATGGCACCGTTATTTTCGAGGGCAAAACGCAGAAAAAAGAGGTGCTATCGAAAGGAACCGCCTATGTGATGTCATCTATGCTGCAATCGGTCATCGACCACGGAACAGGTTATGCGGCGCGTATGTTTGGATTTTTGCATCCCGCCGGTGGAAAAACAGGCACCACTAACGATTATACAGATGCCTGGTTTATCGGGTTCACAAAAAAAATCACCGCAGGAGTCTGCGTGGGCTATAACGATTTAACTCCAATCGGCGAGGGTATGACTGGCTCTCGCGCCGCACTGCCTACATGGACGAAGCTTATGCTGACAGCATATCCCAAAAGTCCGACTCCCGCAGACGATTTCGATGTGCCTTATGGCGAAGTAATATTCCTGAACATCTGCAAGGAATCGGGATTACTCGCGACTGAAAGATGCCCAAAAATTCACGAGGTATTTCTGCGCAAGAATCCTGTGCCAGATAAATACTGTCCGCTTTCGCATTCTCCAGAGGACAGCACGAAACTGCAGAATTTGAGGCGAAGGAACCCGAAGGATTCTATCCCGCCATCGAATATCGACCAGATAAATCAAAAGCAACATCGAAAAGGTGGATTGTAAATTTATTTATTCCATATTTTCTACTACTCTATCGATGGGAATTCCCGATAGAATGGGACAGGGCATAGCAAGTGAGAGAAACGACGCATGAAACTTGTCCCGAACCATCGGAAGCACGGCATTCGTGGTGGTCGAGGGCAGATACATGGTGGTCACTCAAGAAAATAATCTTGCATTCCACTCAGTTTTTGATATATTTGTAAATACGATAATTTAATACTAATATATGATTCTTGCAAAATGAAGGATTTTGTCATTGTGTCATTCGTAGAATGCTATATTTCATTTACAGAACTCTATATTTTGGTTGCAGATGTCTGTGTTTCATTCGCTTCTATCCACCATTCTCATGTTTCCATCAGTTTTTTCTTTTGGTTTCTAAATCGGTAATACGAATGATGATATGATGCGGCATGATAAATAGCGTGCCAATTCATCATGTTCCATCATTTAATCATTTCCATCACTGGTTCAAAACTATTTCGTCAATATTGCTCGCTTGGTTATTGTTCTATCGCCCACTGTTGCTCGAATCAAATATACTCCGCTTGCAATTGATTGGTCGGGATGCAAAGAAAACAGGCGAACGCCTACTTAAAAAATCCTTGATTTTTCAATTAAAATGTTTTATGTTTTTTGTTTGGATTTTAAAATTCTGATATTTTCAGGTGAAATAAATGGAAAATTATATCGTTGTCGAAGGTGCACGGGAACATAATCTTAAAGATATTTCGGTGAAAATTCCGAGAAATAAGCTTGTGGTGATTACGGGGCTTTCAGGTTCGGGGAAAAGTTCGCTCGCTTTCGATACAATTTATGCCGAGGGTCAACGAAGATATGTCGAATCGCTGTCGGCGTATGCTCGGCAGTTTCTTTCGCTGATGGAGAAACCCGATGTCGATAGAATCGATGGTCTTTCGCCTGCTATCGCTATCCAACAGAGAAAATTGTCGCACAATCCACGCTCGACTGTGGCGACAACAACCGAAATTTATGATTATATTCGTCTGCTTTTCGCACGAGTTGGAACTCCACACTGCTGGATATGCGGTCGTCTTATCGAAAGGTGGACGGTTCAAGGTATTGTCGATGAAATTCTTAAAATGCCTAAAGAACATCGCATTATCGTCCTGGCGCCGATTGTTCGCAGTAGAAAAGGTGAACATAAAGTTCTCTTTGAAAAATTGCAGAAAGAGGGATTTCTGCGAGTTCGTGTAAACGGCTCGATTAAAACGATGGATGAACCGATTCATCTCGAAAAATATAAAAAACACAATATAGACCTCGTAGTCGATAGGTTGACAGTCGATAGAAAATATTCGGGAAGACTTGCGGAGTCTGTCGAAACAGCGCTTTCGTATGGAAACGGGTTAGTAACAATTCTCGATTACGATAAAGATAAGGAAAAAAATTATTCGGAAAAAATGGCTTGTTCCATATGTGGAACGAGTCTCGATGAACTTTCACCGAGAATGTTCTCATTTAATTCACCTTATGGCGCTTGCCCAACTTGCTCGGGACTCGGTGTTCAGATGAAAATCGACACAGAATTAGTAATCGCTAATCCCAAACTTTCGCTTATCGATGGTGCTATCGCTCCCTGGCGAGACCCAATTGGAACATGGTATTTCGCTCAACTTAAAGCATTGGCAAATAAATGGGGAATTCCACTGCATAAATCCTGGAATGAATTATCCGACCGGCACAAGCAGTTAATACTTTATGGTGCAGACGATGAAATAACGGTCGAATATACGAGTTCGAATGGCAGACATAGTGGAAAATGGCAGGGCAAATATGAAGGTGTTATTCCGAATCTCGAACGACGTTTCCGCCAGACCGATTCTGCCGGTGTCCGAGCGTGGATAGAACGATATATGGTCGCTGAAAAATGTCCCGATTGCGGCGGTTCTCGTCTTCGACCCGAAGCTCGCTCTGTTACTGTCGCAGGAAAAAATATTCAGGAAATCTCGGTGATGTCTATCGAGACTGCTCACAAGTTTTTCTCATCCATTATGAAAAAATTTACGCCTGTTCAAAAAGAAATAGCATCGCAAATCGTTAAGGAAATCGATGTCCGATTGAATTTTCTCGATAGTGTCGGTGTCGGATATTTGACATTGGATAGAATAACACATACACTTTCGGGAGGCGAAGCTCAAAGAATTCATCTCGCAACACAAATAGGTTCGAGACTCGTCGGCGTTCTATATGTCCTCGATGAACCCACAATAGGACTTCATCCGCGCGATACCGGTATGCTGTTGAATACACTCGAACAACTACGGGATATTGGAAATACGGTGATTATTGTCGAACACGATAAAAATACAATTCAAAATGCCGATTATATAGTCGATATCGGTCCTCGTGCGGGTGTTCATGGTGGGAAAATTATGGCTACAGGAAATCCATCGGAAATTGCCAAAGTCAAGCAAAGCTATACAGGGCAATATCTCGCAGGGAAATTAAAAATCCCGATTCCCGAGAAAAGAAGAAAAGGAACAGGAAAATCGATTATTCTCGAGAATGCTTCGGGACATAATCTCAAAAATATCGATATCGAATTTCCGTTAGGCAAGTTCATCTGCATCACAGGTGTATCGGGTTCCGGCAAATCCACGCTGATTAACGAAACACTGTATCCGATACTTGCTCGATATTATCATCGGGCGCATTTGAAATCGCTTCCATACAGTGCGATTAAAGGATTGCAGTATCTCGACAAAGTAATTTCGATAGACCAATCGCCGATAGGTCGAACACCACGAAGCAATCCCGCTACATATACAGGCGTATTCACACCGATTCGTGAACTTTTCGCATCGATTCCAGAATCTCGTGCAAGAGGATATAAACCTGGCAGATTTTCGTTCAATGTCAAGGGCGGTAGATGCGAAGCCTGTCATGGCGATGGTATGATTAAACTCGAAATGCACTTTTTGCCCGATATATATATCCGCTGTGAAACCTGCAAAGGACGAAGATATAACCGTGAAACACTCGAAATAAAATTCAAGGGACACAGTATCGCAGATATTTTAGAAATGACTGTCGATGAAGCTTTTGTGCTATTCGAAAATATCCCGCCGATATATAAAAGATTAAAAGTTTTATGCGATGTCGGTCTCGGATATATTCAACTCGGACAACCAGCTCCAACACTATCCGGCGGCGAGGCACAAAGAATCAAACTATCGAAAGAACTCGCTCATACTGCCACTGGAAATACATTATATATTCTCGATGAACCAACAGTCGGACTTCACGCCTACGATGTAAAGGTTTTGCTCGAAGTATTAGACAAATTATTAGACAAAGGGAATACAATTGTTATAATCGAGCATAATCTCGATGTAATCGCTCACGCAGATTGGATTATAGACCTTGGACCCGAAGGCGGCGAGAAAGGTGGAAATATCATAGTGCAAAACATTCCCGAAATGGTAGCAAAAAATAAAAAATCATATACAGCACAATTTCTCAAAAAATATTTGAATATTTAAATCCTTGACACTAAGATATTCGAGAATAATTTATAAATAATTAGCCGGGATGGCGGAACAGGCAGACGCAGGGGACTTAAAATCCCCGGGACGATGTCCATGCGGGTTCGAGTCCCGCTCCCGGCAGGCTTTGCCTGTTTTTAATGTGCAACTTCCCTTCCACCAGAGTGGAATTCCCTGTTGCACCGCATAATCTGAATTTTCAATAAAATCCCGAATTACAATGTTCTCATCGAGTCTAACGCAGTGCAGACAAGATGAAAGAACTTGTTAGTCGGGATTCGAGTCCCGCTCCCGGCAGGCTTTGCCTGTTTTTAACGTGCAACTTCCCTTCCACCAGAGTGGAATTCCCTGTTGCACCTGCTCAATCAAATAACATCTCAACCAATTAAAAAGAGCTGAAAGCTCCCCTGCAACGCCTGATTAGTCAAATAACATTTCACCAATTAAAAAACACGGTGTAGGGGCGGAGCGAATACGCCCTTATTATATCGCCGTTCGCCCCTACGATTCGTTATCGGGCAATCCCGATTCATTCGGGATTGTTCAGAAAAGTTTGAATATTTTCTAACGATTTCCAATCGTTAGAAATACTAAAGTTTTCTTGAAGGGGTCTGGGGGAACTTCTTTTGAAAAAGAAGTTCCCCCAGAAAAAACCGAAGGTTCCACCTTATTTCAATAATATTGCACGCTTGATTATTGTCTGGTTGCCGATAGTAGCTTTTATAAAATAAATTCCACTCGATATTGATTCATCTGGCATCCAGATGAATGTGTGGGATGTAGGAGACATCTCCCGATGTCGATTATCACGGTCGGGAGACCGTTCCCACACAACATTCCCCCGCAAATCGTAGATTTCGATATTCGTAAGGGTTTGGCGCACCAAACCCCTACCGTCAGAAACCGTGATGGCGCACGAGGAATTGAACGGATTAGGTGAAATATTCATTGAAATTTGCGCGGGTTTTTGAGAAATATTATCGGCGATATCTGACCATCCGATTTGCAAAAATTCCCAGCATCGCCAAACGATATTTGCAAAAGCATCATTTGGCAGATGTTCCGGTGGAAAACCGATAATCACCGAATTAGCGATAGCAGATTTCGCAACTCCTGCTGGTGAATCATCCGAATATGTGAAAACAGTGTGTCCGCTTGTGGAATCGACACCTGAAAAATTTTCTCCCGATGTCGGTTCACACAAACCGCTTGAAAAACCTGTGAATGGGTATCCGCCTTGTCCACGCACAAAATCGAACTCATCGATGACACCATCGAAATGAGCAGCCAGAACATCGCGGAAGAAAATAAATGCAGTCTCATTGACTCTGCCGATTCCGGAACCCGACAAAAATAAATTTCCGCCATTATTCAAATAATCTTGAATAGCCAATCGTTCATCTCCCAAAATATTATCTGTCGTATCATCGCCGCAAAACCAAATAATATTAGCAAATCCAAACGGAACAATATTTGTCAGTGCGCCATCACGCCCTGTATCCCAATAAATATATGAAATTTCAATGCTATCGAGCGCAGATTGGTATTGTATCGAATCATTTTCGTTGGGGGAATCGCAGACAAGTAAGTTTTCGCCGCCGGCGATTATCTCGAATTTTAGAGTATCGATTCTATCGGGAATCGAATCGGAATATGCGGTTAGTAAAATATAAGCGACTCCAACCGATGGCGCTACTACTTCGATATCGAACATTGTATCGGCGAATGCACGAACTGAAACATCTGCCAAAATATTTTCATCTGCGAATGGAAAATAAATTTCCCATCCAGATGGTGCATCAGATGAAAGTTCGAGATGGTAAATATCGTCATTAAGCCCCCAGTTGACGAGTTTGAACGGAATATCATAGATTGTCCCCGGCGGAATTAAAAACCTTCGAGCAAATTGTTTCATAGCAAAATCATAATTCAATCTCGGCAGCATACTCGTATGGAAAGCATTTGCAATATATGTGCTATCGGGTGTTTGCAGAAAAAATACGGCGGAAAGCTTATCGAAATCTTCATCGGGTTCGAGTTCGTGTATTACAGAAAAATGGAACGGTTCGCCTAACTCGATATGAATCAGTGTGCCCGTTGGTTCGGTTAAAAATTGTTTGTATACACGATTGAAAAATGGGTCGATGGAATCTTTTACAACAAGCCCGAAAAGTTTCCAATCGCCCGCATAACTCGCAGAATCGGTATATACTTGAATCGAAATCGAATCGTGGTCGTAATATAAAAGGTCGAAACCGATTGGCGAGAGTGGCTCACTGTGCAATTCAGATTTAGCAAAATCCATAACCGATGCAGCGACATAATGGTCGAGGTCGTCGCCATTAAGCGCTGTCCAAGGGACACCACCGAGTCCATAGAATCCATCGTAAAAATTCCATCGCTCGCTATAATCCGAAGGACTTATCCCAGATACATAGAATATAAAAACCATACTGTCGATATACGGTGGATAAAGTGTATCCATCGATTGAATAAAATTTCTGCAAGCTCCACATCCCGACGATGCAAATGTTTCGATTAGCGGCATTTTTGGGAACATTCGAGTCTCACACTGCTTTGCAAATAGTGAAATCGCAATCGCAATCGCAAATATAGACAAGATTCGCCATCCCATTTGTCGAAACATTATTACCTCACAAGAAGAATTTTTGATGAAATCTTTTTATTAGCACTTTTGAGCTCCACAAAATAAATTCCCGATGCAAAATTTTTACCATCGAAAACAATTTTGCCATCGCCAGAAATTTTTTGCGATAAAACAGTTCTGCCAATAATATCGGAAATGTCGATGATTCCAGAGTCCGCTCGATAAAGAATTTCGCATTTTTCATTGAATGGATTCGGTGTTGCCGAAAGTGAAAATTTTGCAATCGGTGCAGAATTTTCATCGATTTTTGCACCCTCGTCGAAAAATTCTATAACTCTCGATATTAAACCATCAAATGTGGTATGCGACAAAAAATTATTTATAGGGAAACCGAGATATACCACTCGCGATTCGCCGGCTTCTTTGTAAATCCCAGCGGGTGAGTCATTGTTATATTCGAATGCGGTAACTCCACCGAATGATGTCTGCCCCGATATCGATTCGAAACGAGAAACGCCTGAAAATGTTCCTGTCCAGCCATCGAACCTTTCCGATGCATCGGTGCCGGATGCGGAAAAAATGCCTAACACAAATCCATCATAGCTTGCGCCGAGAGCGATTCTATAAAATCCAGCATCGGACGAGACACGATAACCGATACCTGTTCCTGAAAGTAATAATTTGCCATTCAAGGATGTAATATAATTCACGAGTTGTGAGCGATGTTCAGCGGTCAAACAGGACGATGTATCCTCGCCGCAATACCAGATGATTTTATCGATACCCATCGTAGAGAAATTCCCGAGATTGCCATCGGTGGAAACTCTCCAATAGTATGAAATTTCATCGCTTCCATCGAAATAGTCGAGAAATCTTGTCGAATCGGGATTATCGCTATCATTTACAATCAAATTCTGCACACCGGCACCGACCGCATAGAAAAGCGTATCGTATCGAGCGGATAGCTCATCTGTGTGGAATACAATTCCGAAACGAGCGATACCTGCGGAATTTGCAATAGCTGAAATCTCTATTATTCCTGTATCGAGTGGAGATAAATCGAGTGATAATTCGGAACTGCCATCGGCAAAAGCGATATTCCAACCATCTGGCACAGAAATCGGTGCAATCGAGATTTGATAATTGTCATCGATTTCGCCCATATTGACAAAATTCGCTTCAAAAAATGCGGTGTCGCCGACAGAAATCAGTGCCTTTGGCAATTCGAGCGATTCGACAAAATCATAATCATCTCTACGATAGACAAGCAATTCATATCCATTGAGAATATGCAAGCTATCTGGACCGACAACATAGATAACAAAATTACATTTACTCGGATTCCATCCTGCTTCGAGGTCGAAATTCCATCCCAGTTCGATAGTATCGCCCGGTGCGAGAGTATATGATTCGCCATTGGGGTCTGTGTAAAATTTTGAGACTACCCAATTATAAACGGTATCTTCATAAGGAATGCTGTCACGAGTTAATACCGCTATAATTTTGTATTCGGCGCTGTCGAGCGATAATGTATCGTCGAGGAAAATCCTGAATGCAACCGAATCGAAAAGATGAACGATGGGTTCGATACCTATACTCGAGCATTCACGAGCATCGCCTTTCATTATCTCTATCCAAGTGTAGACGAGACTACTGTCGTTTTCACCATCGATGAACATATGGGGGATATAACCCATTTCATAAAAATCGCCGTAATGAGAATATCGTGTATTCACACCTGTTATTTCGAGACCATCACCCAAATGAAATTCGAGAACTGCGGCGGAATCCTCGAAAGTATATCTGAGCGCACTTAAGAAACTATGAGCATTTCTGCAGGAACCGCAAGTGTGAGCTCCGAATAATTCTGCGATAGCTATTCGAGTATTGGCAAAAGAGATTGTAATTAAAATCATACAAGATAGTAAAATTAACTTTTTCATAATCGACTCCTTCGATTTTTCAATAATCTTTTAATCTATATACATTTTGAAATATATAAATGAAAAATGTTTGTCAATCTTTCGAAAACCATAACAACACAATACCCACCGAGCCGAATAGAATATTTCCTGCAAATGCCGCAAACCATGGTGATAGAGTGCCATTATATCCTAATGTTTGTCCTGCTCGTAGTGCGGCAAGATATAGAAATGCAATAAAAAAACTTTGACCGAAACCATAAATATAACTTCCCTTTCGCTGTTTGAATACCAGAGGAATTCCCAAAATAACGACAATAATATTGACTAATGGATATGCGAATTTCATCCATAGGTCGGTTTCCTCGCGTTTGGGTTCGATACCGCTTTTTTTGATTTTTGCGATAAATTTACTCAATTCGACAATACCCATTTCCTCGGGTTTTGGAATTTTCCGCGCAAAATCCTCTGGTTTCTCGGAAATATTTAACTCCATTCGAGCCATTCGAGTGAGTTTTTCGTTGCCATCCGAGAAATTTCTTCTAATAACATCTGTCAAACGCCAGCCAAAACCTGTCCATTTCATTCTTTTAGCATCGATTCGTTCATAAATTTCATCGTTGTTGTTCTTTTTCAATATCACAACATCTCTTCCAAGTTTGGACTTTGCATCGAATACTCGGAAATAATAGACGGCGCCATCCTCGGCGATATAAAAAAGTTGGTTTTTCAATCGGGCGGTATTCGATGACTTTTTATCGATTTTGGTGCGTTTGAGTTCATCTTTTGCATAATTACTTCCCGGTAAAATAAATTCGCCAAGCACGAATACGAAAATGCTTAAAAAAACTCCCCACATAATAATTGTCGAAGTAACTCGTAAAGTGGATATTCCCGCCGAGCGCAAAGCCACAAGTTCACGATTTTTAACGAGATAACCGCCGAGAAACGCTGTTGCGAGTAAAGTTGCAATCGGGATAACGAGAGCGATTATATATGGCAGGAAAAAGATATAATATTCGAATACATCGAACGCCTTGGCGCCTTTATCTATATATCTATCGAGGTTTTCGACCAAATCGACTATTACGAACACGAGAATAAATGCTAGAAGAGCCATTAGAAAAAATTTCCAGAATTTAGATGAAATGTATTTGTCGATAATTTTCATAGTTTTGTTCTCGTTTTTCTTGCAAAATATTTATTTTTCGATTATTTATTCAGAATAAAACAAAATTGGAAGTAAAAACAATGAAAATATATATTTT